>JAQCJS010000005.1 GCA_027592975.1 Chloroflexota bacterium | reverse complement strand
CGCCGGTCGCACACCCGCGACTGATCGATGACAGAGGGCGGGGTCGTAAGACCCCGCCCTCTGCTTGTCTGACGTGTTCCGCGTGGACAGCGGCCGGCCAGCCGGCCCCCCCCCGCTAGCCGAGGAGCGGGCGGAGTTTCCGCAGGTCCTTCACGTCCTCCAGCGCCCAGACCGTGTCGCAAAGGGTGCGTGCCTTCCGCTTCCCCAGCACAGGCGCGAGCAGGTGGTAGGCCTTCTCGTCCACCTCTGCGCGCGACATCGGGTTCTCGTCCGTGCCGCGCACCGCCTTCGTGTGGTGGCGCAGCCGCCGGCCGTCCTTCAGCGTCAGTTCCACGATCCCCTGCCGCGAGGGGAACACCTTCTGCAGCTCCTCGTCCTTCACCAGGTCGATGCGCCGCCGCAGTTCCAGCACGCGCGGGTCGTGCATCCTCGGCTCGTCGTGCGCGGACTCGAACGTCACGATGCCGTCCAGCAGCATCACGGCGCACATGTGCTGCATGCAGATGTCCGGCATCAGCCGGTTGTCCGTGGTGGTCGCGGCGGCCGGTGCCACGCGCACCTCGACATGCTCCACGTCGTCGGCAGCCACGCCGTGCTCGCGGATCAGATCGAGGAGCGAGTCGAGCGGTGCCTGGATCGGCGATCCCACGGACCAGCGCTTGATGTTCGTCCGCATGATCTCGAACGTGCTGCCCAGCTCGCGCACCAACTCGTTGACGTCCGGCCGGCGGTTCGCGTGGCCGTACGCCATGAAGAAATTGCGCGGTCCCGCGAAGATGTCGTCCGTCGCCGTGAACGAGTGCTGCAGGAATGAGGCGGCCGTCACGCCGTTGCGCGCCGGCATCCCGCCGAAGTCGAACGCCTTCTCGATGTGCTCCAGGTCGCCGATCCACGAGCCGACGCCGGACGCCTGCTGCCCGGCGTAAGTGATCAGGTGACGTGCCTGCCGCGCGTTCACGCGCGCCAGCGATCCGGCAGCGGCGGCCGCGCCGAACGTGGGGCCGAAGGAGTGCGTGGAGTGGCCCTCCTCGCGGAACTCGTACGCGTTGAGGCACATCGTGAACCGCGTGCCCACGTCGTAGCCCAGCGCCACCGCTCGCAGGAACGCGGTGCCGCCGCGGCGCTCGCGCTCGGCCATCGCCAGCGCGGCGGGGACGATGCCGCAGCCGGGGTGCGTCTGGGACGCGGCGTGCGAGTCGTCCGTCTCGTCGGAGTGCGCGAGCATCCCGTTGGCGAGCGCAGCGGTCTCGATCGTCGTCCGCAGCTTCGTGCCGACGACGGTTGCCTCTTCCACGCCGCCGCGGCTTTTCGCGTAGGCGATCGCGCGGCGGCCGGGCAGCAGCTTCGCGCCCGACACCATCGCCGCGATCGTGTCCAGGACGTGGTGCTTTGTCTTCTCCTGCACCGCGTCCGGCAGCGGCTGCCGCGCCGCACCGGCGATGTACTCGGCGAGTTGCTGGATCTGCGGCGTGATCGCGCTCGTGCTCTCGGTGGTCATCGGTCGCTCCTCGTCCGTGCGCCCCGCGGTTCGGGAGGCGCGCGGAGTATGCCACGCCCGGGGTGCGCGGCGGCGGCCGAGGCGGCGCGCTAGGATGGTGCCCCGGCCGAGCGGAGCGGAGCGCAGCGCGCATGGACCTCGATCCCGACGAGCACAATCCGATGTGGGCCGCCCGCATCGTGCTCGCCCGCTCCTCGCACGGCACCCATCGCGGCGCCGCGCCGGATCCCAGCGTCCCCGCCGTGCGCATCGCGCTCCCCATGACCGAGGTGCGCGCGCTCCTGGACGAGCAGCGCGGGGCGGACTGCGTGACCCAGGTGGTGATGTGGGACTCCCCGCTCATGCTGCTGGCGGATGACGTGCCGCTGGCCGACCGTCTGCGCGCGCATGGCCTGACGATCCTCGTGCGCGGTGGCACCTACGCGGAGCGCCAGTGGGACGCGCGCGAGGCGCTGGAGGAGGTCGCGCACCGCTTCTACGATCACCAGGAGGAATGGGGCGTGCGCGGCATGACCACGCGGCAGCCTCGCTTCACCGTGGCCGTGGTGCAGGGCGCGCCGCAGATCCGCGCGCTGGTGGGTGGGCTGATGCGCCACGGCGCGAGCGCGGGCCTGGTGATCGACGCGCGCGATCCGATCGACCTGCGCGTGTTCGTCGTCGATGCGCTGGACGCGGATCGCGTGATCCTCGTGCGTCCCGATCACCTCGAGGAGCACCCGCGCGGCGCGATCGTCCGGCGGATGATGGATGACCTCGTCAGCGGCGAGGAGCCCCGACGCGCGTAGCGCTTCCGGCCAGGCGCTAGTACGCGCGCTCCCCGCCGTTCACATGGATCGTCTGCCCGGTGACGAACCCGGCTGCATCGCTGCACAGGAACGTGCACATGGCCGCGATGTCCTCCACCGTGCCCTGGCGGCCCACCGGGATACCCGCGAGACGCGCCTGCAGGCACGGCGGCAGATCGCCGTCGCGTGTGTCGATGAGCCCGGGGACGATGCAGTTGGTGAGCACCCCGGCGGGCGCGAGCTCCGCGGAGAGCGCGCGCGTCAGGCCGATGATCCCGACCTTCGCCGCGGAGATGTGCACACCCTCGTGCCCGCCCTGGAACGCGGAGAGCCCGCTCAGGTTGATGATGCGCCCCCACCCGCGCTCCACCATCCCCGGCGCCGCAGCGCGCGAGGCGATGAATGCCGCGTCGAGATCCGTCGCCAGCACCGCGCGCCAGCCCTCGTACGTCATATCGAGGAAGCCGCGGCTCGGCCGCGTCGCCGCGTTGTTCACGACGATGTCGATCCGGCCGTGCTCGGCGAGGGCGGCGTCCAGCATCGCCTGCAGCGCCGCGCGGTCGCCCACGTCCGCCAGCATCACGGAGGCGCGCCCGCCGGCGTCGCGGATCGCTTCCGCGACCGCCTCGGCCTCCGCGCGGTTGCTGCGCGCGTTCACGATCACCGACGCGCCATCGCGCGCGAGGCCGAGCGCGATCGCCCTGCCGATGTTGCGCCCCGCTCCGGTGATCAGCGCCACCCTGCCGTCGAGTTGCATCGCCCCACCCTCGTCCTCGTGCCCCTGCGATGCGGACACTCTGCGCGGAGATGGCGCTCCGGTGCAACGGGCGGGCGGGCGCTAGCGGACCAGCGTGACGGCGATGTCGCCCGGGAAGCCGCCGGGGAATCGCGCGACGAAGTCCTGCCGGATGAAGGCCGCGCCGTCCAGGATCAGCAGCCGGTAGGCGCCGGACGCGTCCTGCACCCACACGCCGCCCGCCTGCGCGCTGCGCGCCGCCGCCTCCAGCTGCTCGACGTTGCCGGTGCGGAAGACCACCAGCGCCTGGCCGCCGGCCGTGAACACCGGCGTCGCGGCGAAGCGGCCGGTCTGCACCACGGGCGCCGGTGGCGGCGTGGGGCTGGAGGTGGACACGAGCACGCTGACCGTGTCCGTGGCCACTGCGGGCGATCCATCCGAGACGGCGACGCGGAACTGCAGCGTCCCCGTCCGGGCGGGTGCCGTGAAGGTCGCGGTGGGGCCGCTGGGCGTGAGTGCCACGGTGGTGCCGCCGGTCTGCGTCCACGTGTACGACAGGCCCGCGCCGTGCGGGTTGGTGGCCGCGGCACGCAGTGTGACGGGTGCGCCCGGGCGCACGGAGATGTCCGAGCCCGCGTCCACGCCGGGCGCCTCCCGGTTCGTGGAGACGAACGCCGTGTCGGCGTAGGCGTTGGCGTCCCCGGTCGGCGGCAGCGCGATGCCCTCGATCGCGTACTCGCCGATGAACGGGCGCGGGCCGTTCAGGCTCAGTGCGATGTGGATGTGGGGAAAGCCGTTGTTGCCTGCCTGTCCCGCCGGGGCCAGCACGCCGATGCGTTGGCCGCGCGTGACGGTCGCGTTCCGCAGCGACTGCGGCACCAGGATGTGGCACATCAGCACGGACACGCCGGCGGCATCGCGGATCGTCGCGCAGCTCGATGACACGAAGCGGATCGTGCCGCTGATCGGCGCGAGCACGGGGGTGTGCTCGGTGGGCGCGTCCGTGCGGTGCAGGTCGATGGCGTAGATGTCGCCACCGTCCTCCACGGAGTGGGTGACGGTGTTGTATCCCGCCAGCACGGCCCACTGGCTGCCGGCGGGCGCCGGGATGGCGAACACCGGCCCGGCGGCCCAGGCGTGCCCGGGCGTCGTCAGCGCGACGATGGCGAACAGCACCGCGAAGGTGGCTGCGGCGCCGAGCGCCGTGACGAGATGCAGCGGCCAGGTCCGGGTGCGCATCCGCTTCCTCCTTGCGGGGGCGCCGAGGCGTCCCGTTCGCAGGTTCAAACGCGCGACCGGGTGATCGTGTTCGGTGTGCGGGACTCAGCCCGTGGCTGGACCTATCGCGCGCACATGCGTCGAGTGACCTCGAAGACCATGGAGAGGCTCTGCCGGAAGCTCTCCACGCTGATGCGCTCGTTGTTGCCGTGGACGCCGCTGGTGATCTCCGGCGTGTTCACCTGCCCGGAGAAGCCGTACGCCACAATCCCGCGGTTCCGCAGCACGCTGCTGTCCGTGAACCAGGTGTCGATACTGGGGACGACCACTGCGTCCTCCACGTGCGCGTGCACCACGTCCTCGATCGTGCGGAAGAGCTCGGTGTCGAATGGGTTGGCGTCCGACGATCCCGCGTACACCCGTTCGATGCGGACCGCCGGGTCGTCGATGACGCCGGCGAGGTCGGCCTGGAAGTCGTCCGCGCGCACGCCGGGCAGCAGGCGCACGTCGATCGTGGCCTCCGCGCGCGCGGGGATGACGTTGTGCTTGATGCCCGCGGTGAGCGTGGTCGCGCTGATCGTGTTGGAGAGCAGCGCCTTCAGCCGCGGGTCGCGCTCGGTCGCCTCCACCAGGCCGGCCTCGGTCGCCTCACCGCGGTAGATCCCCGCGCGCTGCAGCCGCTCGAAGTACTCCAGGAGGATCGGCGAGATCACCAGCGGCCGCTCCCAGTGCTGGATGCGGTGCAATGCACGGACCAGGCGATCCACCCCGTTGTCGCCCTGCGGCACGGAGGCGTGCCCGGGGCGGCCCTCCGTGACCAGCCGCAGCCACAGCGGCCCCTTCTCCGAGACGGCCACGCTCACCACCGGGCGCTGCATGCCGAAGAGCTCCGTGGAACCGGCGGCGCCCTCGTTGATCACGTACTCCGCGTCCAGCGCCTCCGGGTGCTCGCGGTTGATCCAGCGCATTCCGAACTCGCCGCCCGCCTCCTCGTCTGCCATCGCGAAGAACACCACGTCACGGGCCAGCGCGACGCCCAGCCGCTTCAGCGTGAGGAACGTCATCAGCTCCGCCACGCCGAGGCTCTTCATGTCCAGCGTGCCGCGGCCCCAGATGTGGCCGTCCTTCACGATGCCGGCGAAGGGCTCCTCGTCCCAGTACTCGCGCTGCACCGGCACCACGTCCATGTGGTTCAGCAGCATGAACGGCCGCTTGCTGCCGTCCCCGTGCAGCACCGCGCGCAGGGAGACGCGATCGTTCCCGGCGTCGAACAGTTCGTACGGGATGCCCTCGCGGTCGAGGATCGCGCCGAGGAACGCGCAGGCGATGCGTTCGCGTCCCGGCGGGTTGGAGGTGTCCACGCGCAGGTAGGCGGTCAGCGTCTCGATCGCCTCGTCATACAGGCGTGGCCAGTCGATCTCGGGTGTGGTGGACATCGGCGCTCCTTGGGCGGTGCGCCGCCCAGCGTACCGCGCGGCGCGGGCTACGAGGAGCGCCGCTGCGCGGCGTGCGTCAGCTCGCGGAGGCGCCGGAACACGTGCGTCGCGAGCCCGAGGTAGAGCTTGGAGCCGAACCGGGGATTCTGCTCGGCGAGCTGGCGCATATCGGTCGCCTTCAGTTGGAGCATCCGGCACTCGGTCTTCGTGCTCGCCGTGTCTGTCGGCGCGAACGGGGCGACGAGCGACGCGACGCCCCAGACCTGCGGCGCGGTCACCACGGAGACCGCGTCCGCGATCCGATGTAGCCAAGGTCTGACCGGGCGAGAGGGTGCTCTCACTGTGGCGCCAGCGCCCTGCGGCGCGAGATGGTGGCGACACCCGTCCCGAGTGGGACGCGGCTACTCCCCTTGTGTCGCCCAACGTACCGGCGGCCCTGCTGCCGGTCAACAGCTGATCGCAGAGAGCGATCGGTGTGCCGTAGCCGCCGGGGCTCGTGTGCTACGAACCACTCCGTCCGGAGAGGCCTTCGGAATCAGCCCCGAGCACACGGAGCACCTGTCCCACCGTGTACATGCGCTCAAGCGGGTGGCGGAGCGGGAGATCCAGGTGGAGTTCGTACCTGTTCCGCCGCCCAATGCGATACCGCGTCAGATATCCCTGTTCCTCCAGATCGGCCAGGATCTGGACGGCGGCCCGTTCAGTGATCCCCACCTGTTCCGCGATGTCGCGCAACCGCAGTTCCGGCTGTCGGGACAGGCATACGAGCACGTGCGCGTGATTCGTGAGGAACGTCCACTTCGGCTCTCGGTTCTCCATGGCAGGACACTACGTCACCCACGCACGTTGACACAGGTATTCGAATACCGGTAATTAGATTCTAGTATTAGTCACCCTGTGATGGGACTCTCCGCTGAGCGCACTCGAACTGGCCCAAGCCAACCTGATGTCGCCCGCCGTCCTGGCGTTCGCCCTTGGGCTCATGGCCACGCTCGCGCGCAGCGACCTCCGATTCCCTGATCCCGTGTACGTCCTGCTATCCACGTACCTGCTGTTCGCACTGGGGCTCACGGGCGGAAGCGCGCTGGCGGACACCACGCCGTCAGAGATCTGGGCTCCCGTCCTCGCGGCGCTGGCCCTGGGCGTCACCATTCCCGTTGTCATCTACTTCGTCTCCCGGCGAGCGGGTCGTCTTCCCGTCGCAGACGCGGCAGCACTTGCGGCTCACTACGGCTCCGTATCCGCGGTCACCTTCACGGCCACGCTTACCTTCCTGCGCGGCATCGGCGTGCCGTCTGAGGGTTTCATGACCGCCCTGGTCGCGATCATGGAGGTCCCCGCGATCATCGTGGCGTTCGCGCTTGCCGCGCGTAGTACGTCCGGCAGCAATCTGCGGCGCGGCTTGCACGACGCGATCACTGGCCGATCCGTGGTGCTGCTGGCGGGAGGCCTGGTGATCGGGGCCGTGGCGCCCGCGGACCGGATGCAGGACGTGGAACCGTTCTTCATGGACCTGTTCCAGGGCGTGCTGGTTCTGTTCCTCCTCGAAATGGGGGCGACTGCCGGTGCCCGGCTGAGGGACGTGCGGCAGGCTGGCTACTTCCTCGTCGCCCTCGGCGTCTTCGCCCCGCTGGTGAACGGGGCCGCCGGCGTGGTGCTGGGACACCTAGTTGGGCTCTCCGTGGGAGGGGCGACCGTCCTCGGGGTGCTTGCGGCATCGGCCTCGTACATCGCCGCGCCAGCCGCGGTCCGAGCGGCCCTGCCGGAGGCGCGTCCTTCGATCTACGTCACCGCATCCCTTGGGATCACGTTCCCGTTCAACCTCATCTTCGGGATTCCCATCCTCTACCAGTTCGCGCTCTGGATGACGTGATCACTCGAAGCGATGAAAGGAGGTGCTCGCGTGGCCCAGGAGATGCACATCAACCCGAGGACGGTGGTGCTCTCATACCCCGAGTGCGGGTTCCTCTGGTCGCTCGGGGCGAAGACGTGGCCGAACGACGTATTCCTCCTCCTGAACCTCGGTGCCCGGTGCACGACCTACGTGCGTGAACTCCTGCGGCGGGCGAGGAGTGAAGGCGGCGCGCAAGAGATCCTCTGGATCCGCCATCTGGGGTGCACCGGCGTTCAATCGGACGAGGCCGCCGCTGGGGAAATCCCGCCCGGATCGGCGACCGGTCAGGCGCCCGCTCCATCCGTTCTGGCGCAGGAGTTCGAACGGGAGCTCGGAGACCTTGCGGATCGCGGCGTGTTCAACGGCTATCGCGTAATCCGCGCCGCGCTCTGGGACGATGCCTTGAGTGAACTGCGCGTCGTCCACACCCGTGTACTCCACACGTCCGGCGAAGCGCCAGTCCTCGATCAATCCGAGCGTGGCCCGTGACCCACCCGGGGCCGGGCGCACCGCAGCTCCGGGACGTGCGTGGCGCGGCGCCGCGAAATCAGGCGGAGCTTGCTACCACTGAACAAACATCGGCATCACTGTTCCAGAACAGCGAAATAGCGACAGTGCCGTTCTGGTTGACGCTGGCGCTAGTAGGCCCGCACTGAGAGCCGCAGCAGCGGGGTGGCACCTCCCAGGTTCCACCCCGCTGACTTCCACGAACACGGTGTTTCGACGGAAGCGGCGTGTGTTCTGCTAGTGCAGCGCCGGCACGGCAAACTGCGCTGACTCGGTCGAGCCGTGCAGCGCGGTCGTCGAGGAGAGCCCACCCGTGACCGCGAGTGCGATCTCGTCGAAGTACCCCGCGCCGGCCTCGCGCTGGTGCCGGGTCGCCGTGTACCCGCTTGCCTCCGCCTTGAACTCCGCGTCCTGCAGCTCCACGTAGGCCGACATGCCGCGGCGTCCGTAGTCCTGCGCGAGGTTGAACATCTCGTAGTTCACGCTGTGCCAGCCGGCGAGGGTGATGAACTGGAAGCGGTAGCCCATCTTCGCCAGCTCATCCTGGAAGATCGCGATTGTGCGGTCGTCTAGGTGGCTCTTCCAGTTGAACGAGGGCGAGCAGTTGTACGCGAGCACCATGTCCGGGTACTGAGCGTGGATCGCGTCCGCGAACTGCTGTGCCTCCTCCAGGTCCGGCGTGTCCGTCTCACACCACAGCATGTCGCTGTACGGCGAGTAGGCGAGGCCGCGCGCGATCGCGGACTCCAGCCCGTTCCGCACGTAGAAGTAGCCCTCCGGCGTGCGCTCACCCGTGACGAACTCGCGATCTCGCTCGTCGATGTCGGACGTCAGCAGCGTCGCCGCCCGGGCGTCGGTGCGCGCCACCACGAGCGACGGCACGCCCATCACGTCCGCCGCTAGGCGCGCCGCCTGCAGCGTGCGGACGTGCTGCGACGTGGGCACGAGCACCTTGCCGCCCATGTGGCCGCACTTCTTCTCCGCCGCCAGCTGGTCCTCGTAATGCACGCCGGCGGCGCCAGCCTCGATCATCTGCTTCATCAGCTCGAACGCATGGATCGCGCCGCCGAAGCCGGCCTCCGCGTCCGCCACGATCGGCGCGTACCAGTAGGTGGAGTCGTCACCGTCGAGGTGGCTGATCTGGTCGGCGCGCATCAGGGCGCTGTTCAGCCGCCGGACGTGCGCCGGGACGCTGTTGGACGGGTACAGGCTCTGGTCGGGGAACGTCTGCCCGGAGAGGTTCGCGTCCGCCGCGACCTGCCAGCCGCTCACGTAGATCGCATCGAGGCCGGCGCGCACCATCTGCACCGCCTGCGTCCCCGTCAGCGCGCCGAGGGTGCGGACCATCGGCCGCTCCTGGATCAGCGACCACAGGCGCTCGGCCCCGGCGCGAGCGAGGGCGATATCCGGCATGATCGCGGGACGCAGGCGCATCACCGTCTCCGCGGTGTAGTCGCGCGTCACGCCGCGCCAGCGCGGGTTCTCGTTCCAGTCGCGCGTCAGCGCGGCCTCGGCCTCGGCGTTGCGGGCGGCTCCGTAGGTGTTCGACATAGCAGTGCTCCGTTCGGTTCGTCTGGGCTGGATGGGCTGATCGGGTGGATGGCCTGGCGGGTGGGCTAGTTCAGTTCGTCGTAGGCACGCGTCGTGAGGAACTCCTCCAGGTGGTCGCTGAGGACGAGGTAGTCGAGCAGTCGTGCCGCGGCCGGGTACTGCGCGTCGCCTCGCTCCGTGAGGCGACCCAGCTCTTCGTCACGGATGCGGGCGTACTCGGCTGAGGTGAACGGCGCGCCACCGTCGATCGGGACGGCGAACCGCCGCCACTGCCAGAGCTGGGTGCGGGCGATCTCCGCGGTCGCGACGTCCTCCATGAGGTTGTTGATCGCCGCCGCGCCCGAGCCACCGAGCCATGCGTTCAGGTACTGCAACGCGACCGAAACGTTGTCGCGCACGCCCTGGGCTGTGACCGTGCCCCCGGGCACGTCGAGCCGGGCGAGCTGCGCCGCGGTCGGCGCGTCACCTGCGGGAACGCGGTGCCGCTGGTGTGGGAAGCCGTTCAACGCCTGCTCGAAGATGCGGCGCGCGAGCGGCACGAGGTCGGGGTGCGCGACCCATGTGCCGTCGAACCCGTCGCCGGACTCGCGCGTCTTGTCTTCCTGCACCCGCCGCATCGCCTGGGCGTTCACGTCCGGGTCGCGACGCGTCGGGATGAAGGCGGCCATGCCACCCATCGCGTGCGCCCCTCGGCGGTGACAGGTTCGCACGAGGAGATTCGTGTAGGCGCGCATGAACGGGACGGTCATCGTGACCTGCGCGCGGTCGGGCAGGACGGCGTCGCCGTCCGCGCGCAGCCGCTTGATCGCGCTGAAGATGTAGTCCCAGCGGCCCGCGTTCAGGCCCGCCGCGTGGTCTCGCAGCTCGTACAGGATCTCGTCCATCTCGAAGGCCGCGGGGAGCGTCTCGATCAGCGCGGTCGCGCGGACCGTGCCGCGCGGGATGCCGAGCGCGTCCTGCGCGAGGTTGAACGCCTCGTTCCAGAGGCGCGCCTCGCGGTGGCTCTCCATCTTCGGCAGGTAGAAGTACGGACCGCTGCCGCGCGCCACCAGCTCCGCGGCGTTGTGGAAGAAGTAGAGGCCGAAGTCGAACAGCGACGCCGACACCGGCGCGCCGTCCACCAGCATGTGCCGCTCGACGAGGTGCCAGCCGCGTGGCCGCACGATCAGGGTCGCGGTGCGGTCGGCGAGCCGGTACGTCGCGCCGTTCTCGGCGTCGACGGTGATCGTGCGGCGGACCGCGTCGCGGAGGTTGATCTGCCCGCGGACGATGTTCGCCCACGTCGGCGCGAGGGAGTCCTCGAAGTCGGCCATGAAGGCGTCCGCGCCGGAGTTCAGCGCCGTGATGATCATCTTGCGGTCGACCGGCCCGGTGATCTCGGCCCAGCGACGCATCAGGTCGGGCGGGGTCTCGGCGACGTGCCACTCGCTGGCGCGAACCTCGGCGGTCTCGGGCAGGAAATCGAGCCTGTCGCCGGCGTCGAGGCGGGCCTGGCGATCGAGGCGGGCGGTGAGAGCGGCGAGCCGTCCGGCGTTGAGTGCGCGGTGCAGACCGGCGACGAAATTGATCGCCTCCGGGGTCAGGATTGCCTCGGCACCCGGGACGGCGTCGGCGTCCAGGACCTCGACGGCAGCGGATGCGGTGATGTTGGTCACGGGGGCCTCGTTGGTGTTCTGGGCGCGAGCCCGCTTGGCAGGGAGGACCTCTCGGTTATAATCATCAGGCCTGATACGGCGATCAGACTCATCTGATGTAACAAACAGTGTTCTTATCGCTTCTAATCACGAGCCCTTAATATGACGATCCTCCCCGACCCGCCGGAGCAGACCCCTGAATTCGACCCGCTTGTGTTCGGACGGCGTCTGAGGCACCTGCGTCGGGAGCGGAACCTGACGCTCCAGGAGCTCGCCGAGCGGGCGGGCAAGCACGGCCCGTACCTGTCCCTGCTCGAAAACGGCAAGCGGCAGCCCACCTTGGCGACCATGCAAGTGCTCGCCAGCGTGCTGCAGGTAGAGCTCGGAGAGCTGCTGACCGACGAGGCTCCGTCGAGGCGCTCATGGCTCGAGGTGCAGGTCGCGCGCATCCAGCGCGAGTCGCTGTACCGCAGCCTCGACCTGCCGCAGCTCGTGCCGACCGCGCGCACTCCGGACGACACGCTCGAGCACATCGTCCGGCTCTTCAGCGAGCTGAAAGAGCAGTCGGGCGTGCGGGCCGCCACACCGGAAGAGGCACGGCGCAACAACGCGCGGCTGCGCGTGGCGATGCGCAAGGCGAACAACTACTTCGAGGACATCGAGCGGGCGGCCGGCGCGGCGCTGGCCGCCGTGGGCTACGTCGATGGCGAGGGGATCGCGCAGCGCCACCTGCACGACCTCGCCGCGCACTTCGGTTTCACGCTGCATCCGACGCGCGACATCCCCAGCTCGGTCCGATCACTCACAGACCTTCGGAACCACCGCATCTACATCCCGCAGCGTGATCAACTCCGCACGCGCGCCGCGCGATCGGTGGTCCTGCAGACGCTCGGTCACTTCGCCCTGGGGCACCACGAGCCGAGGTCGTTCGGCGACTTCCTGCGGCAGCGCGTCGAGACGAACTACTTCGCCGGCGCGATCCTGATGCCCGAGTCCGCGGCCAGCGCCTTCCTGCTGAAGGCGAAAGCCGCGCGGGACATCTCAGTGGAAGACCTGAAGGAGGTCTTCTACGTCTCGTACGAGATGGCCGCGCACCGCCTCACGAACCTCGCGACGAAGCACCTCGACATCCCGACGCACTTCATCCGCTCGGACGGGGAGGGTGTGATCTGGAAGGCGTTCGAGAACGACGGGCTTCCGTTCCCCGCCGACCCGGACGGTGCGATCGAGGGCAACCTGCTCTGTCGTGAATGGGGCGCGCGGATGGTCTATCGCTCCGCGGACAAGTTCGATATCCACTACCAGTGGACGGATACTCCTGCGGGCACGTACTGGTCCGCGAGCCATGTCGAGCCGGACGAGCAGCCGCACCACGCGATCACGGTGGGGACGACGTTCGAGGGTGCTCGGTTCTTCCGCGGACGCAACGCGACGCTCCGCACGACATCGCGCTGTCCGGACGGCGAATGCTGTCGTCGCCCGGAGCCGGCACTCGCCGCGCGATGGGACGGGCTCGCGTGGCCCTCCGCCCGCGTCCGGAGCCACGTGCTTGCTGCGCTGCCGGTGGGCACCTTCCCCGGCGTCGACCTGCAGGAGGTCTACACCTTCCTGGACAGTCAGGTCAGTTCCGAGAGGGAGGAGGTCCGCCAGTCGGCGGACCTCGTCAGTAAGTCTCAGACGGGTCGTCGTACCGACGCTACTTGAGCTTCAAGGTCCCCTTCGCGCTGTCGGGGGAGGGCAATGATCAGCGCTCCGTAGAGCGCGAAGCCGAACCTAGGTACTTGCGGTCGTGAATGGCATCACTGTTCAGAAACGACGAAATGGCATCGGTGCCGTTTCGCATCCTGATCCCCGTGGGTTAGGCCGCCTTGGCCCTAACAGCGGGTCAGAACTCAGGGAGCGAGGGTTCAAACGGCGTTTGATTCGGCCCTCCCTGCTCCTGCTCGCAGATTCGAAGTGAAGCAGTGTCCCGTCCCGTCGATGGCCGGATCGGGGTCGAGTCCCGAGTTCTGACAGAGCCGGCGGCACGAGGTACTCAAACGGCTACGAGCACTCATCGTTGGCCCACGATTCCGCCCTCGGGTGGCGTGGTAGATTCAGGCGCATGAAGCGTCTGGTAGGAGCCCGATGGCTGACAATCTCAACGCCGGACTGCTCGAGTGGCCCAGCGGCGAGGCGCTGCTGCTGCTGATATTCGATGGGCACTGCGGCGTGTGCGCTCGGTGCGCAGACTGGGTCGAGCAGCACGACGGAGCGCGACGTGTGCGCCTACTGCCCAGCCAGACGCCCGGCCTGCTAGCCGCCTTCAACCTCACCCGCGCCCAAGTCGACCGGGAGGCCGTGGCCCTCGACCGGGACGGTCACGCGTATGCGGGAGCGGCCGCGATTAACCGCGCGTTGCGCGAGATCGGCGGGCGCTGGGCACTGCTGGCAGGCGTATACGCGATCCCCGGCGTGCGCTGGTGCGAGGACGTCGGATACCGCTGGTTTGCCCGCCATCGAGGGCGCTTCAGCCGCTGGGGCCTGACGCCGTGGTGCGCGCGGCCGGGTGTCCGGTGCGGCCCGGACGAGGCTTAGCGCCACTCCTCGGAAGCTAGATCATGGCCTCTACTCGGTACCAGGTGGCTCCGTCATAACTCAGGGCCAGGGCCCTGAGCCCTGGGCCTATAAGGCGCCTGATCCGGTCTTCCCGGCACTTGGTCTCAGATTCGAAACGGGGCTGCTTCTCCTCTCGTTCCTGGCCGAACTCGGGGGTGAGCCCTGAGTTCTGACAGAACCGACTAATGCGATCCTCACCGGCCCCAGGCGGCACCTCTGGCGGCGCTGCTGATGGATCAGACGACGAGCGCGCCCCCGGAAATACCAATACAGAGCACGAGCATACCGAGCGCGGGCAGCGATTTCCGCAACGGATCGCGGACTCTGACGTGCATCGCCAGCGCCCCGAGCATCAGAACGGAGATCAGCGCGGCCGCCGGGAATATCACCGCCGGGAACCAGATGCCCGCGATCAATGCCAGTGCCGATCCCACCTTGAGTGTCCCGATGGCGTAGGCGAACCATGCCGGCAGTCCGTATGCGGCGAACTCCTCCAGCATCGAGGCGGCGTTGGCTCCCCGATACGCCGTGGGTCGATTGAATCGCAGCAGCCACACATTCAGCAGTCCAAGCGCCGCTGCGACCTGCAGGATGACCATGGCCGTTCTCATATCCGCTCCAGTGTTAGACACGTAATGCCTCAAATTAGCGGTGCGCTACTCCTTGGGCACCAGCCACTCGGCGTAGGTTCATGCCCCGCACTCTACAGCGCGGCAGGGGCAGTGGGCTTGCTCCGGTTTGACGGACAGTTTGCTTAGGCCGCCGAGGCGATCCTTGTGCGTGGGAACATC
>JAQCJS010000004.1 GCA_027592975.1 Chloroflexota bacterium | reverse complement strand
CAGCAGGGCGTGAAGTTCCACAACGTCGCCCCGGTGAACGGCCGCGCCCTCACCGCTGAGGACATCGTGTGGAGCATCCAGCGCATCTCCACGAACAAGCCGCAGTTCCAGCGCCGGTACATGTTCGACGCGATCGACAAGATCACGGCGACGGACGCGAACACGGTGAACATCAAGCTGAAGCAGCCCTTCTCGCCGCTGTTCGCCTACATGGCCAACCCCTGCACTGTCGTCACGCCGAAGGAGGCGCTGACCGACAAGGGCGACTTCCGCACGGTCGCCGTCGGCACCGGGCCGTTCGTCTTCAAGAGCGGTCAGAAGGGCGTCTCCTACAAGTGGGAAAAGAACCCCGCTTACTGGGAGAAGGGGATGCCGTACCTGGACAGCTACACGCTGAACGTGATCCCGGACGCCGCCACACGCCTCTCCTCGCTCCGTGCGAAGCAGCTCGACCTTGAGGTGGTGACGCCGGACCAGGCGAGCACCCTGAAGGGTGACAGCGCGTTCGTGCTCGACTCCGTCAGGCAGGGCGGCAACTTCACGATCCGCTACAACACCACGCGTCCGCCGTTCAACGATGTGCGCGCACGCAAGGCGTTCGACCTGATCATCGACCGCAAGCAGATCGCGCAGCTCGTCTACGGCGGCAGCGCGGTGCCTTCGGGGCCGATTAACCCCGGCCTGACCGCGTGGGCGATCCCGCAGGAGGATATCGCGAAGGCCCCGGGCTACCGCGCGGACAAGGCCGCCGACATCGCGGAGGCGAAGAAGCTCCTCGAAGCAGCCGGCCTGACCAACGCGGAGTTCGAGTACATCTACTACACGCCGGCCTCGGTACACGGGCAGGTGGCGCAGACGGTGCAGCAGCAGCTTGAGAAGGCCGGCCTGAAGGTCAAGCTCAACAAGACGACCTATGCCGCCTGGATCCCGCAGATGCTCGAGAAGAAGTTCATGATGACCGGGACCGGCAGCGGCTTCCGCGACAACCCGGACGAGTACCTGTACGCCCTGTTCCACTCCACCTCCTCGCGCAACGACACCGGGTACAAGAACCCGGAGATCGACAAGCTGCTGGAGTTGCAGCGCGCGCAGCTCAAGGATCAGGAGCGCAAGGTGACGGTCATGGACCTCCAGAAGCGCCTCATGGCCGAGGTCCCCAACTCGTGGATCATCGGTGACACGCTGACGGAGGCCCGCCAGGCGCACCTGAAGGGCTACGCCCCCACGTACATTCACAACCGGCCGCGCCAGCTGGTGCGCGCGTGGTTGGACAAGTAGCGAACGGCTGATATGCCGGTGGTGGGGCGGCGGCGAGAAGCCGCCGCCCCACCACCGAGATGGGAATGCTGATGAACATCGACCCGGCAACGCTGCCGTTCCGGCCGGACCTCCTTGTGGGGCAGGCGGCCATTGTCACCGGCGGCGGGACCGGCCTCGGTCGAGGCATCGCGATCGCCCTCGCCCAGGTGGGGGCGAAGGTGGCCGTCGCCAGCCGGAAGATGGAGAACCTGACCGCCGTCGCGAACGAGATCAACGCGATGGGCGGCACCGCGATCGCCATCCAGTGCGACGTCCGCGATCACGAGGCCGTGGAGGCCATGGTCGCCGAGGCCGAGGAACGCCTGGGCCCGATCAGCATCCTCATCAACAACGCGGGCGCCACGTTCACCGTGGACGCGGAGAAGCTCAGCCCGAACGGCTTCCGCGCCGTGGTGGAGATCGACACCTTCGGAACCTTCTACTGCAGCCAGTCCTTCGGCAAGCGCGTGATCGCGCGCGGGACCGGCGGCTCGATCGTCAACATCACCAGCACCTCGCCCTCCACGGGCAACCCCGGCCGCATCCAGGGCGGCGCGGGCAAGGCCGGTGTGGAGTCCATGACCAAGACGCTCGCCGTGGAATGGGGCCGGCACCAGATCCGCGTGAACTCCGTCGCGCCGGGCGTCGTCCCCACCCATGGCTCCGATGCGGGCACACGCGCCGAGGGTAAGCCGGAAGATCTCCGCTCCGCCTCCGTCCCGCTGGGACGCGTCGGTACGCCGCAGGACATCGCCTGGGCGACCGTGTTCCTCGTCTCGGACGCCGCCTCCTACGTGAGCGGTTGCACCCTGATCGTTGATGGCGCTCGCTCGCTCTCCACGGGGCGCGGCAAGGAAGACTAACCCCCTCGGGGCCACGCGCGTTCGGGAAGGATGGCGGATTCCGTGACGACCGGGTCGACCACTGGTGCGCTTGCCGGGCTACGGGTGCTCGACATCTCCCAGGGGGTCGCCGGGCCGTACTGCGCCAAGCTCCTCGCCGGGCTGGGCGCGGACGTCGTGAAGGTCGAGCCGCCCGGACGCGGTGACGCCAGCCGCCACTACCAGCTGGTGGACGACCGCATCGAGCCGATCGAGGCGAACCCCGTCTTTCTGCACCTGAACACCGGGAGGCGCTCCGTCACGCTCGACCTTGAGACGGAGCAGGGGATCGCGCTGCTCCACGACCTCATCCGCCAATGGGCGGACATCGTCGTCGACAGCTCGTCGCTCTCGCGGGCGCGTCGCCTGCGCACGGACTGGGCGTCGATCCGGGCGCTCAAGCCGTGCGTGACCCTGGCGTCCATCACCTACTTCGGGCAGACCGGCCCGTACCAGGAGTACTCCGGCACGGAGTTGATCGCGCTGGCGCTCGGGGGCTACCTCTACCTCACCGGCGACCCGGATCGCGAGCCGCTCAAGCCGTACGGATTCCAGGCCGAGTGCCACGCTGGTCTGCACGCCGCAACGGGCGTGGCGGCCGCCGCCTTTGCCGCCGGCGTGACCGGGCAGGGCGACCATGTGGATGCGTCCGTGGCGGAGGCCGCCGCGTTCCTTGCGAGCGCCGCCCCCGGCTGGGCGCACTTCTACACTCGCGCGATCACGCGCGCGGGCAACCGGCTCTCCAACGGCGACCCCGGGCAGTCGTACCCCTCCACCATCCGGCCATGCCAGGACGGCTGGGTGCATGCCCACAACAACATCCGGCACAACGACCTGCTGGGCGTGCTGATGGACTCCGAGCGCCTGCGCGACCCGGAGCTGCTGGCGACGCCCTTCGGTCACGCGAACGAGATGGACGCGATCATGGACGAATGGCTTGCCACGCGGGACCGGGGCGAGATCGTCCGGCTGGCTCAGTCGATCCGCCTCCCGTTCACGGAGGTGTTCGCGCCGCACGAGACGCTGAACGACGTGCAGCTCACTGCGCGCGGAGCCTTGACCACGCTGGATCACCCGGTCGCCGGCCAGCTGACCTACGCGCACGCCCCCGTCGCCTTCTCCGCGACGCCGTGGAGCACGACGCGCGCGCCGCTCCTGGGCGAGCACACAGACGCCTTCCTTCGCGAGACGCTCGCCCTGGACGAGCCCGCGCTCACCGCTCTTCGCAGCAACGGGGTGGTCTAGCGATGGCGCGACCACTCGAGGGCATCCGGGTGCTGGAGCTCACCGTCGCGGTCGCCGGGCCGGTCGCCGGGCACACGCTCGCCGACCTCGGCGCGGAGGTGCTCAAGATCGAGCCGCCCTTCGGCCGCAGCCGTAAGCCCAGCGAGTACCTGGTCACGGAGCCGGACGACCGCCCGTGGGACAAGGTGCCGAAGTTCAACGAGCTCAACCGCGGCAAGCAGAGCGTCGTCCTGGATCTGGCGAAGCCCGCCGGCCGTGACGCCTTCCTCGCGCTGGTTCGCCAGAGCGACGTGGTGCTGATCAACTTCTCCGCCCGCGTGCTGGATCAACTGGGGCTGCGTTACGAGGACCTCCGGGCGGTCAAGGATGACGTTATCCTCGTCGCGCTCACGGGCTTCGGGACGTCCGGCCCGTACCAGCAGCGCATCTCCTACGGCCCTGGCGTGGACGCTATGAGCGGGCTGGCGTTCATGACCGGGTACCTCGGCGGATCGCCGATGAAGGCCGGCAACCACTACTTCGACCAGCACACCGGGATGCTGACGGCCCTGGCCACCATCGCGGCGTTGCGGCACCGCCAGCAGACGGGCGCCGGCCAGTTCGTGGACGTCTCCATGTTCCAGGCCGGCTCGCTCACCACGGGCGAGGTGATGCTCTCCTCGCAACTGGGGATCGCCGTGCCGCCGCGGCAGGGCAGCACGGACGTGAACGCCGTCCCCCACAACCTGTACGCCTGCCGCGGGGATCAGGAGTGGGTGGCGATCGCAGTGCAGACGGACGAGCAGTGGGCCGCCCTGTGCGCCGTCCTCGGCCGCCCGGAGCTCGCCGCCGCCCCGGCGTATTCGACGCTCGCCGCGCGGCGGGGGCGGCGCGACGAGATCGACGCCATCGTCGCGGGCTGGTGCGCGCCGCAGGACAGCGCGGCCGTGCAGGAGACCCTGCAGGCGAGTGGTGTCCCGGCAGGCGCTGTGTTGCGCGCCGCGGGGATGCTGCAGGACGCGCACCTGGTGGCGCGGCAGTCCAACCCATTCGTGCCTGACCCGGACATGGGCCCGCAGCCTGTCCCGGCCGTGGCATGGCACTACGACCGGATGCAGGAGCGGCCCGTAGCGCCCGCGCCTCGCTTCGGAGAGCACACGGCGGAGGTGCTCACCAGCCGCCTCGGGCTCACCGCGGCGGACATCGAGCGACTCCGACAGGATGGGGTGATCACCACCGAGCCGGTACGAGGTGGGCATTGATCGCCGGTACCGGCGGCTGACGGGGACGAGGCACGCTCGCACCGATCAGCCGCCGTTCGAACAGGCCATGTAGACGGTAGACCGAGGCCACCCGGGCACCGGCCGCCGCAGTAAGGACAACGTCATGGAATTCGCCTTCACCGCAGCAGAAGAGGCCTTCCGCCAGGAGGTCCGCGCGTTCATCGCGCAGCACGTCACGCCGCAGATCCTCGCCGAACAGAGCGGTGACGAGGAGACCGGCCGGGAGACGCCGCACACCGACGCCATGATCGAGAAGATGATGGAGCGTGGCTGGGTGCGCATGGCGATGCCGAAGGAATACGGCGGCCACGGCGGCGACCTGACGATGCAGTACATCGTCGACGAGGAGTTCAACCGCTCCGGCGTGTTCGTCGCCCACAACTACGGCACCGGCTACACCACGATCATCAAGTACGGCACGGAGGAGCAGAAGCGGGACTTCATCCCGGGCATGATCGCGGGGACGATCAACCTCGGCCTGGGCTACACGGAGCCCAGCGGCGGCCCCGACCTCGACGGCCTGAAGAGCCGCGCCGTCCGCGACGGTGACGACTGGATCATCAACGGGTCGAAGATGTACGGCGGGTCGCCGGACAGCACCCACATGTACATGCTGGTCCGCACCAACCCGGACGTCCCGAAGCACAAGGGCCTGTCCGTGTTCCTCGTCCCCATGGACGCCCCCGGCGTGATCTTCCGGCCGTTGAAGATGATCAAGGATCGCGCACGCGCCTACGGCTACACCGGCGCGTGGGCCGGCTCGTCGTTCTTCGAGGACGTGCGACTCCCGCAGGGCGCGATGCTGGGCGAGGAGGGCCAGGGCTGGGAGCTGGCGACCCAGGGCCTGGCGATCGACCGCATCGGCGTGACGCGCTACCTGCGCTGCACCTACCGCACGGACCACATGATCGACTGGCTGCGCGAGCACTCGCTGGGCGACTACGTCCCGCGTGAGGATCCCTTCGTCCGCGACAAGATCGCGGAGTTGTGGATTGAGCGCGAGGTCTACCGCCTGATGACCATGCGCAGCCTCACCATGGTGAAGAAGAACATCCCGATCGTGCACGAGAGCCCGTCCGAGAAGGTCTGGGGCCCGGATCACAACGTCCGCGCGATCGAGGCGATCGCCACGATCCTCGGCCCGTACATGCAGCTCACCGAAGGCGAAGAGGCGCCGCGCGGCGGCGAGTTCGGCGACCACTTCCTGATGGCGTGGTTCGTCGGCCTGGGTCACGGCAGCGTGCACGCTATGCGCGATCAGATCGCCCGCCGGGGGCTGGGCCTCCCGCGCGGGTAGCCCGCGCGCGCGCACCCACTCCCGCTCACCACACAAAGGAACCAACTGATGGACGTCTTGTTCAACGAATTCGAAGAGATGCTGAAGCAGAGCACCCGCAGCACGTTGGAGCTCGAGGCACCGCCCTCGCTCGTGCGCGAGGCCGAGGCCGACCCGCTGGGCTACTCACCGGTGCTGTGGAAGAAGCTCGCGGAGCTCGGCTGGACCGGGCTCGCGCTCCCCACCGGATACGGCGGGCAGGGGCTGGGCCTCTCCTCGCTGGGCATCGTGATGGCCGAGCTCGGCCGCGCGGTGGCGCCCGTGCCGTTCCACTGCACCATGACGGCCGCGCTCACCATTGCGGAGGCCGGTAACGACAACCAGCGCGCGGCGATCCTGCCGGGCGTGGTGCAGGGCGACACGATCCTGACCTGGGCGCTGACGGAGGCGGACCCGCGCTTCCTCACGCCGGACGCCGTGCAGATGCAGGCGACCGTGGACGGCGACAGCCTGGTGCTGAACGGGACGAAGCTCTTCGTGGAGCACTTCGAATCCTCCGGGCAGTGCCTGGTCGTGTGCCGCACGTCCCCGGGGAAGACCGGCGCCGCCGGGATCTCCGTGGTCCTGGTGGACCCGAAGAGCGCCGGGCTGACGGTCACGCCGCTGGCGAACATCGCGAAGGAGAAACTCAGCCGCGTCGACTTCACCAACGTCCGGGTGCCTCGGTCCAACGTGATCGGCGTCGAGGGCGAGGGTTGGGCGATCGTGGAGGGCATGGTGAACCGTGCCGCCGCGTTGCTCTCCATCCAGATGTCCGGCGCCGCGCGCCGCGCGCTGGAGTATGCGGTGGAGTACGCGAAGGGCCGCGAGGCGTTCGGCCGGCCGATCGGCGCGTTCCAGTCGATCGCCCACACCCTGGCGGACACCATCATCTGGATCGATGGCTGCGACCTGATCGCGTACGAGGCGCTCTGGCGCCTGGAGCAGGGACTCCCCGCCGCGGTGCAGGTGTCGCAGGCGAAGGCCTTCTGCAGCGAGAAGGTAGTCGCCGCCGTCCGCAACGCGAACGTCGTCCACGGCGGCATCGCCGCGACGGCGGAGCTGAACCTGCAGCTCTGGTTCCGTCGCGCCTCCGCGTGGGCGACGCGCCTCGGCACGCCGTCCGAGCACCGCGCCCGCGTGGCGCACGCGGTGCTCGACCGGGCCTAGCCGCTGCCGAAGCACGCCGTAACGCGAAAGGGAGACTCATGACCGCAGCACGTCCCGACCTCGTCCCCTGGCTCCTGTACGAGCCGGATGACAACGGGGTCCTCTGGATCAAGTTCAACCGTCCGGATCGCATGAACGCGACGCTGGGTTCCGCGCAGGACCGCAGCACGGCCACCAAGGTCGTGGAGTACATGCGCCACGGCGATGACGACCCGGACATCCGGGTCATTGTCCTCACGGGCGTCGGTCGCGCCTTCTGCGCGGGCAACGACGCCAAGGGGCCGAAGGAGGACGAAGACTTCGGGCAGTTCGTCGCCGGCAACCGCTCGCCGCGTGAGGGCAACCCGGACGGCGAGCGCCAGAGCTTCTTCCACGGCTACACGAAGATCATTCGTGAGATCTCGCTGATCCGGAAGCCGACCATCGCCATGGTCAACGGTCCCGCCGCTGGTTCCGGCATGGACATGGCGACCCAGTGCGACATCCGCGTGGGCTGCGAGAACACCCGGTTCATCACGTACCACGCGCGCGGCCAGATCATCGAGAACGGCGGGGCGTACTTCCTCTCGCGCATCATGGGCCTGGGCCGTGCGCTGGAGTTCGCCTACACCGGTCAGATGGATGCCGACACGGCGTACCAATGGGGTCTGCTGAACCACAAGGTTCCGTCCGAGGAGCTGGAAGGCTTCACGCGGGATCTGTGTGACAAGATCATGCGTGTCTCGCCGATCTCGCAGTGGATCAACAAGCGCATCATCCGCGCGGCCATGGACTCTACGCTGGAGGGCACCATGGTGATGACCTCCAGCGCCGCCACGATCATCGCGCTTACGGAGGACAAGGACGAGGCGAAGGAGGCGCAGGTCAACAAGCGCCGCCCCAACTTCAAGGGACGCTAGCGCCCCTGCTCCGAGCGCACACGAAGAAGTCCCCGCGCGAGCGGGGACTTCTGGTGTCCGGCGTACAGGGCGGTCAGGCGAACTCGTGCAGCGCACCGTCCCCCGTCCGCACCGCCGCGTGGAAGCGGGAGGCGTGCAGCGCCTCCATGAAGCCGGAGGCGCTGGTGATGCGGTCGCGGAACACCGTGACGCTCCGGCCCAGCCCGTGCGTGGAATGGGCATCGCTCCCGCCGACCATCGGCTTGCCCAGGTAGCGGGCGACTTCCCGGGCGAACGCGTTCTCGTCTGCGGCGGTGCCCCCGTTGTTCACCTCGATCGCATCGACCAGGTCGAAGATGGGGTGGGTGGCCACCTCACGCGCGTCGCGCGGGACGTGGGACGAGCCGGCGTACAGCAGGTTGCGCTCGGGCTGGCGCAGCAGGTACCGGAACGGATGGGCCAGCACCACGTACGCGCCGTGCTCGTCCGCCACGCGCCGCAGCGTCTCCGGGTCGTGGATGCCCCCCACGAAGCGCTCCAGCCCGTAGACCGTGAGGTGGCCGGCGGAACTCTCCACCTCCAGCGCATTCACCAGCAGCAGCTCAGGGTGTCGCTCCTGCAGCGCGGCCAGCTCATGCCGATCCCACGGGCCGCGGTGCTCGGTCAGGCAGACGCCGTGGATGCCGGCGCGCGCCGACTCCTCGACCAGGTCCGCCGTGGAGAGGCTGCTGTCGGAACTGCCTCGCACAGTGTGGACGTGCAGGTCGATGATCATGGGCGTCGCGTGCTCCGTGCCGGGCGGGCAATCACCCGATGATACGCGCTCCAGGGGCGGTGGCCGGGTCACATCGTCGCCTCACGCTGGGCCGCCGGGAACACAGGGCAACGAAATGCAACGTCCCGCGCCCTGCAGCACGGGACTTCGGCCCGAGTGACCAGTCGTTACCTGTGATAGGGCGGGAGACCGGATTCGAACCGGCGACCGTCTGCCTGAGAAGCACTGTCCCGAATTTTGGCGGCTTCCAACTCCACAGTGCCGTATTTACGCCAGATCCTGCCATTGGGATGGCGTCACAACTCGGCACAAAGGGTAGCGGGTTGGCGTAGTCGATCCGCGCCCACGCTTGAACGGCATCTTACATAGTCGTGTGGCGACTGACACGCCGTCGGTCAGCGGTTCGGTCATTGATACGGAGGGCAGTCATCGATGTCGTTGATGGGCTGAACCCGGCGGCTCACGGACTCTGCGGGCACGCGCTGAATCACGCGAGTAGCAATGCGGGATCCGTCCCACTCCGTGAAGGAACGAAGAGGTCTGCCAGTGGTGGGCCTCTTCGTTCTCAGGTCGAGCGGCCTCGCTTAGCCACCGTGCGACAATGAGCGCGCCCAGACGCCCCGCAGCGAGGCGCTACATCCGGTGGCACACCCAGAGATGAGCAAGCGGTTCCGTCAGGCGTAAACAATGCGACTCCCTGTCCGCTGGCGAACACGGCGCACCATGACGGCCGCCGATGAGTCGGCAGCGCCCGCCGTAGCCGGCGAGGTGGCCGCGCGGTCGGGCCGGATGGGTGCGCTGTCCGATCCCCGATACCGGCGCTACTGGCTGGGGTCCATGGCGTCGGTCGGCGGGATCCAGCTGGTCGTCCTGGGACAGGGATGGCTGATCGTCAACGTGCTGGGGGGGGGGCTCAGCCGTCGCTCTCGGCGTGCTGGGCGCCGCGACGGCGGTGCCGACGATCCTCGTCACCCTCTTCGGCGGCGTATTCGCGGACCGCATCGACCGACGTCTGCTGCTGATGATCACCGCGTTGATTTCGGCGGCGCTGTTGCTCTTCCTCGCGACGCTCGACGCGACCGGCATCGTCCGGATCTGGCACGTCGTGGCGATCGCGGGTGTGCTTGGGCTCGTACAGGGCATGGACCAACCCACGCGGAACGCGTTCTTCCCGGCGCTTATCCGACGAGAAGACCTCAGCAGCGCCGTTGCGCTGAACGCCATCCTCTGGCAGTCGACGCGCATCGTATCGCCGATGCTCGGGGGCATCGCGATCGCGCTGTTCGACACTGCCGTCGTGTTCTATGTAAGCGCCGCCGGGTTCATCGCGATGTTCGTGGTGCTTCTGACGTTGCGTGTCCCGCACATCCCACAGCGCACGAAGCGCAACATCATGGGCGAGCTGCGCGAGGGCGTCGAGTACATCGCGAGGACGCGGATCTTCGCCGTGCTCATTCTGCTGACGTACGCCCACATGCTGCTCGGGATGCAGTACATCCAGCTCATGCCGCTGGTCGCGAATCACTACGGCGTGGGCTCCGAGGGGCTGGGACTCCTCTTCACGATGGTCGGCCTGGGGGTGGTGTCGGGGACGCTGATCACCCTGCGTGTGCAGGGCGCTCGGTCGCTCGGGCGAACCTTGCTGTTCGCGGTGGCCGGGGCGGAGTGTCTGATCGTTGCGTTCGCGCTCGCGCCCACCTACGAAGTCGCGCTCGCGTTGCTGTTCCTCGCGTCGGTGTGCAACTCGATGTTCACCATCAGTTCGATGACGGCGCTGCAGATGCGCGTCCCTGACGCGTTGCGCGGCCGTGTGATGGGGATTCACGGCATCACCTTCAGCATGATGCCGCTTGGTGGGCTCATTGGCGCGGCGATCGCGGCGTTCTCAGACGTGCGGGTGGCGGTCGGGCTCGGCGGGCTGGTGATGCTGGTCGTGGTCGCCGTAGTCGCTATCACTCAGAAGGAAGTAGCGCACCTCGACGGACGTCCGGACGGGCTGCGGTAACCGGCGCGCGCGCGGAGGCGCGATGCCGAGGCACCGCTCGACTAAGACCCCCGACGTCGGGCAGACTTCCGCACCACTCGTTTCACCGTCGTGCCGCGGGCGGCGCGCCCCGGGCCCGCGGGTCGAGATGCCGCGCTGTGTCCCTGTCGGATCTGTCGTGCGCGTCTCAGGTCGAATGTGCTCTGCATGTTGAGCCAGAGATGAGCGGGTATCCCGAGCGCGTCTTCAAGCTGGACTGCGGTCTCCGCCGTGATCGCCTTCTTGCCCTTCACGATCTCGTTGATCGCTTGGACGGGGCGTTCCATGGCCGTCGCCAATTCCCGCTGGGTCAGCCCCCGCACATCGAGTTCTTCAGCGAGAAGTTCACCTGGGTGAACCAGTAGGTCTGACTCCGGTCTATCGGTTCGAGCGCTCGTCATGACGATCCAACCACTTCCTCGACGGTGACACGTCGGTCACCGTCGAGTGTCAGAATCAATCGCATCTGTCCGGTGAGTCTCAGGGCGTGTTGGCTCTCTCGATCACCGGTCAGCGGGTGGAGATCGAACGCTCGGATCTCGAATAGATCCTGGAGGCGATCGGCGGAGAAGAGCGCATCCACCCGCTGTACATAGAGCCGGCCGACATCCGGGCCCCAGGCACGGATCGCGTCTGCGGATCGCTCATACCGTTGGCGCAGGCGCCGGCGCAGGCGCCGGGGGCGGAACTCAACTTCCAAATATCACCCCAAGGATGATTCGTACACCTGTAAGGTGAACATCACAAATGGACCCGCGCTAGCGCGATCGGCCCCTGAGTCTGACAGAACGTTCGACCGCAGACGCCGCCCCTACGCCGGCCGGAAGACCGGCAGGAAGTACTCCCCGAACTGGTCCTCGCCATCGAGCCATTCGAGGGTCATCGGCAGGCCGTCGGAGAGCGCATCGGGATCCTCGCCGGACGGCAGCGTGCAGACGAAGATCGGGCCTTCGTCGAGCTCGACGGCGACGGCGGGGTGCGGCGCGGGGTACTCCGGGAAGTACGCGCGTTCGAAGACGATCCACGACAGCACCTTGCCGCGGCCGCTCATTGGCTTCCACTCGTAGGCATCGGACAGGCAGCCGTCGCAGGTCATCGAGGCGGGCCAGCGGAGCTTGCCGCAGTCTGTGCAGGCCTGCAGCCGGAAGTCTTGCTGCTTGGCGAACTCCCAGAACTCGCGGTTGAACGGATCCATGAACCGGACGGGGCGCAGCGTCGCCATGCTCTAGTTCCCCCTCGTGTAGATCACACTCGCCACACGTCCACTCGCGTCGCCGACGTAGTGGGCCACCTCGGCACCCTGCACCTGCCGAGGTGTGCCCTCGTAGGCGTGCCGCAGTTGGCGGACGAGTTCGGGTTGGTGGTTCCACGACTGCATGTAGGACTCAGAGAGCATGCCTCCGCTGGTGTTCGCGGGGATCTCACCGCCGATCTCGATGCGCCCATCCTGGATGAACGTCCCGCCCTCGCCTTCCTTGCAGTACCCGAACCCTTCGAGGCTAAACAGCAGGTGCGTGCTGAACGAATCGTAGGTCGCGAACACGTCGACGTCCTTCGGGCCGACCCCGGCCATCGGGAAGATCTGGTCGCGGACCGCATGGTGTTGGGTGTGATAGAAGTCCTTCAGCCGCGGCCGGAGCTGCGTGTTCTCCACGTCGGCCTCCGACCAGCCGAACCCACTCACCAGCACCGGAGGATGCGGGCGATCCTTCGCCATGTCGGCGCGCTGGATGATGAACGCGACCCCACCATCGTTGATCAGGCAGTAGTCCAGCAGGTGCAGCGGCCGCGCGACGTAGCGCGACTCCATGTAGTCATCGAGGGTGATCGGCTTGCCGTACATCACCGCGTTCGGGTTCAGGGCGGCGTGCTTGCGGAACGCGACGGCGACCGCACCGAGTTGCTCGGACGTGGTGCCGTAGAGCATCTGGTGACGGCGGAACGTCATTGCGTACAGACCACCCTGCGAGGTCATTCCCCACGGTGCATAGAAGGTGTACGAGAGCTGCCCGCGTGCGTTCGGGCCGCCGTACTGCGTGTTGATCGAGCGCTGCGCGTTCCCGTACACGCAGAGCACGGTGTTACAGAGCCCGGCGTTGATCGCCTGCACCGCCGCGATCACTGAGCGGGGCGCGTCCGCGCTGTGACACCACGTCGGGTTGATGCCGAGCACCTCCGCGGTACGCGACTCCTCCAACTGCCCGCCCACCGATAGGCCGTCAATGTCGCTGGTGCGGAGGCCGGCATCGGCGAGCGCACGCCGCACGGCGGTCACGGCGAGCTGGTAGTGAGTCTTGTCGCCGGAGCCCCGCTCGGAGGCGTTGCCTCGCGCACCGGCACGGTAGTCCTGCAAGTAGTCCGTCTCGCCGACGCCGACGATCGCCACCGTGTCCTTCAGCGCCCGCCTGCGATCCGCGTTGGTCGTCATCGTCACGCTCCTCTGCTTGCGTCGGTGATCTCGTCCTCGGTCAGCCCGGCGGCGCGGAGCACCTGCTCCGTGTGCTCGCCGAGGAGCGGCGGGCGACCATGGTGCGCCGGCGTCGCGGAGAACTCCCACGGCAGACCGGTTGTGCGCAGCGTACCAACGCCCGGGTAGTCGTACTCGCTGACCAGGCCGATCGCCCGCGCCTGGGGGTCCTGCGCGAAGGTCTCGAACGTGTGGTACTGCACGGCGTTCCCACCCAGCTCGCGGACCCACGCGACGATCTCGTCCGCGCTGTGCTCCCGGAACGCCGCCTCGAAGCGTTCGCGATGCAGATCGACCCAGCCGAACGCCTTCGGGTCGGAGCCCTCGAGGATGTCCACAATGCCGAGGCGCTCGCAGAACGCCTGAATCGCCTCGTCGTACCCGCGGATGTCGCTGATGAACCCCCACAGGATCGAGCGATCCTTCGTGGGGTAGCCCTGCGCGGGCGGACGCAGGTGCGCGACGCAGTGCCCGATCCACTCGTCGGGCTCGCTCTCAGCCGACCACATGATCGACTGCAGCGCGATCTGCCCACCGAGCTGGCTGACGGCGATCTTTTGACCCACTCCGCTGGTGCGCCGCTCGTACAGCGCGCCGAGGATGCCCTGGAACGCGAAGACGGCTGCGTTCATCGCGCCGATCGGAATGCCCATGCGCACCGGCGCCTCGCCAGGAACGCCCAGGTAGCGCCACTGCGCGGAGTACCCCTGTACCTCCAGCTCAGTCGCGGGCTGGTTCGCCATAGGCCCGGTGTCGCCGTACGGCGTGATCGAGCAAGAGAGAAGACGTGGGTGCGCGGCGGCGAGCGTTTCGTACGCGAGGCCGTGGCGCTGCTCATCGGCCGGCACCAGGTCGCTGATCAGCACGTCCGCCTCTGCGATCAGCCGGTCGAGGGCGCGCCGCGCCGCGGCATCCTCTGCCCATGCCAGGCGCACGCTCTGCTTGCTGCGGTTCACGCCGAGGAAGGCCGCCGCATCGGCACCCGCAGTGGGCGGGCCGAGACGGCGAAGGTAGTCACCGTCGGGCGGCTCGACCTTCACGACGCTGGCACCCAGGTCACCCAGCATCATGCCCGCATATCCGACGTACCCCTGTGTGAGGTCGACGACGCGCAGTCCCTCAAGCGGCCCCGCGGCGGGGGCGGTGACGGGGGGTGGGGGCGTGGCTGGTGCGCGAACAGTTCGAGGATCTCGGCGCTGTCCGCGCCCGGCACGCGCGAGGTGCGCATGCTGCCCGGAGTACGACTGAAATGCCACGGGACACCGCCCACAGTGACGCGTCCCCACGGCGTGACCACGTCCTCCAGCATCCGCTGCGCCCGCACCTGCTCCGAGACGCGCAGGTTGTTGTGCGTGAAATAGAGTCCCGCGGGCACGCCTCGCGCCGAAAGGTGCGAGACCCAGTGGTCCGCCGTCGCCGTGGCGATGACCTCCTCGATCGCCGTCTCGACGCGCGCGCGGTTCGCAACGCGACCGGACGGGGAGGCGAGGACCGCGTCCCCGCCGGGCGCGTCGAGGCCCAGCGCGCCGCACAGGCGGAGCCAGGTCACGTCATCAGTCGCGCTGACGTTCACGTAGCGTCCATCGGAAGCGCGGAACGCGCGCGAGGGGACGACGTTCGCGACGCCGGAGCCCATCGGGCCGGGGACGGGGCCGCCCGAGAAGTACTCGACGGCTCGCGCACCGGAGATCGCGGCGGCGGCCTGCATCTGGGACGTGTCGACGAACTGTCCCCGTCCAGTGACCTCCCGCGCGTAGAGCGCGGTCAGCACCCCGGCGACGATGTACTGCGAGGCG
>JAQCJS010000003.1 GCA_027592975.1 Chloroflexota bacterium | reverse complement strand
ACTTCCGAGGGGAGCCCGCCCCTGTAGCTCAGTGGTAGAGCGCGTTCTTGGTAAGAACGAGGTCATGAGTTCAACTCTCATCGGGGGCTCCATTCTGCACGAGACGTGCAGCATTCCGGCCTCGGCCTCGAAGGACTCGGGGGCGGGATCGATGCTTCGAAGCGAACGGACCGGGCCGACCGCTCAGGTGGCCGGCGAAGGAGTGGCGACGACAGATGGCCAAGGGCGTATTCCAGCGGAACAAGCCGCACGCGAACATCGGGACGATCGGTCACGTTGACCACGGGAAGACGACGCTGACGGCGGCGATCACGAAGGTGCTCTCGCTGAAGGGGTTCGCGGACTTCTCTCGGTTCGACCAGATCGACAACGCTCCTGAGGAGCGCGCGCGCGGCATCACGATCGCCATCTCTCACATCGAGTACCAGACGGAGGCGCGTCACTACGCGCACGTGGACTGCCCGGGTCACGCGGACTACATCAAGAACATGATCACCGGTGCCGCCCAGATGGACGGCGCGATCCTGGTGGTCGCGGCTCCTGATGGTCCGATGCCGCAGACGCGGGAGCACCTGCTGCTGGCGCGCCAGGTCGAGGTTCCCTCGATCGTGGTGTTCCTGAACAAGTGCGACATGATGGAGGACGAGGAGCTCCTGGAGCTGGTCGAGCTGGAGCTGCGCGAGCTGATCTCCGCCAACGGCTTCCCGGGCGACGACACCCCGATCATCCGTGGCTCCGCGCTCAAGGCGCTGGAGTCCACCTCCACCGACCCGGACGCGCCTGAGTACAAGTGCATCTGGGACCTGATGAACGCCGTTGACAGCTTCATCCCGCAGCCGGCTCGTCCCGTGGACCAGCCGTTCCTGATGGCGATCGAGGATGTCTTCGGCATCAAGGGCCGCGGCACCGTGCTCACGGGGCGCATTGAGCGCGGCGTGGTCAAGGTGGGCGAGACGGTCGAGATCATCGGCGTGAAGGCCACGAAGTCCACGACCATCACCGGTGTGGAGATGTTCAACAAGACGCTGCCGCAGGGCGAGGCGGGCGACAACGTCGGCTGCCTGGTGCGCGGCATCGAGCGGACCGAGGTGGAGCGCGGGCAGGTGCTTGCGGCCCCCGGCTCGATCACGCCGCACAAGCGCTTCAAGGGCGAGGTCTACGTCCTCTCCAAGGAGGAGGGTGGCCGCCACACCCCGTTCTTCAACGGCTACCGCCCGCAGTTCTACGTCCGCACCACGGACGTGACCGGCACGGCGAACCTGCCGGAGGGCACGGAGATGGTGATGCCGGGCGACAACATCCAGATGGAGATCGAGCTCATCTACCCGATCGCCATCGAAGAGGGCCTGCGCTTCGCCATCCGCGAGGGCGGCCGCACCGTCGGTGCCGGCGTCGTCACCCAGATCATCGAGTAAGTACTGAACCGTGGCTCCGCCCGTAACGGGCGGGGTGCGGGGATGTAGCGAGAAGCACGTTCACCCGTCAGGGGATCCGAGATGCCGCAGCAGCGAATCCGCATCAAATTGAAGGCCTTCGACCATCGCGTCCTGGACGCCTCGGCGAAGCAGATCGTCGACTCCGCGGAGCGCACGGGGGCGGTGGTTGCCGGCCCGGTGCCGCTGCCCACGCGGATCCGGCGCTACACGGTGATGCGCTCGCCGTTCATCGACAAGGACTCGCGCGACCAGTTCGAAACCCGAACGCACAAGCGGCTCATCGACATCGTCGAGCCGACGTCGCGCACGGTGGACACGCTCATGCGGCTTCAACTGCCGTCTGGCGTGGACATCGAGATCAAGCTCTAAGGACCGGGTATGACCACCGGGATGATCGGCCGCAAGCTCGGCATGATGCGTGTGTTCGACGGCTCCGGCCGCGTGCGCGGCGTCACCGTGATCGAGCTGGGCCCGAACTACGTGACTCAAGTGCGCACACCCGACCGCGATGGGTACAGCGCCGTGCAACTGGCCTTCTCCGGGCGCCGCAAGCGCCTGACGCAGGCACAGCGCGGCCACCTGCGCGCGGCCGGACTGGAGCGCGAGCCGCTGACCACTCTCAAGGAGTACCGCGTGGGTGACTCCAGCGGCTACTCGCTGGGGCAGGTGCTGAACTGCGCGCAGTTCGAGCCCGGCACGTTCGTTGACCTGACCGCCACCTCCAAGGGGCGCGGCTGGGCCGGCGGCGTGAAGCGCTGGAACTTCCGCGGCGGCCCCAAGACCCACGGTCAGTCCGACCGTCATCGCGCGCCCGGTTCGCTGGGTGCCGGCACGACGCCGGGCCGCGTGTACAAGGGCCAGAAGATGGCCGGCCACATGGGCGACGAGGTCGTGACCGTCCTCAACTGCCTGGTGGTGGCCACCGACCCGGAGCGCAACCTGGTCTTCGTGCAGGGCTCCGTGCCCGGTCCGCGCACCGCGATCGTCAGCGTGCGGAACGCACGCCGTCCCGCGCTGAAGGCCTACGTGCCGCCGGTGTTCCCGACGGCCGAGGTGGAGGCCGCGATCGACGAGGCCGAGCCGGTGGAAGACGCCGAGCAGATGGCCGAGCAGAACGCCGAAGGCGCTGCCGAGCAGAGCGAGGCCCAGGAATAATGAAGCTCCAGGTACTCGACGCCGCCGGGCAGGCGGCTGAAACCATCGAAGTGGACGACGCGGTGTTCGGCGTGGCGCCGAACGACGCCGTGGTGCACCAGACGCTGCTCGCGCAGCTCGCGGCGCGCCGTGCTGGCTTGGCCAACACGCGCAGCCGGGGCGAGGTCGCGGGCTCCACGAAGAAGACGCGTCGCCAGAAGGGCCTGGGCATGTCCCGCCAGGGCGGCCTGCGCTCTCCCACGCACCGCGGCGGTGGCGTGGTCTTCGGTCCGACGACGCGTGACTACACGCAGAAGCTGCCGAAGCGCATGCGCCGCCTGGCGATCCGCTCCGTGCTGTCCTCCCGTGCCGCGGAGGAGCGCCTGAAGGTCGTGAGCGGACTGGGCCTGACCGGCCCGTCCACGAAGGCCGTGGTCGCGCTGCTGGAGGCGACGGGTGCGGGTCAGTCCGCGCTCATCGTCACCGGCGCTGCGGATCGCACCGCGCTGAAGTCCGCGCGCAACGTGGACGGGGCGCGCGTGGTGCCGGCGGACACGCTGAACGTGGCGGACATGCTGGCGCACAAGACGCTGGTCCTCACGGTGGACGCGGTGCGCCGCATCGAAGCCCTGTGGGGTGGCGAGCGCGCGGCGAGCCGCCGTACCGCTCCCGTGAGCGCTGGGGCGGAGGCCTAACCCATGCCCAAGGAAATCCACGTCTACGAGGTGCTACGCCGTCCGATCGTGACGGAGAAGAGCACGCTCCTCGCCGGACACCGCCAATACGTGTTCGAGGTTGCGGTGGGCGCCAACAAGCCGCAGATCAAGGCGGCGGTTGAGAAGGCGTTCAACGTCACCGTGGAGGCCGTCAACACCACCATGGCGCACGGTCGCCGCCGCCGGAACAAGTTCGGCAAGAGCGCCGGTGAGCCGCCCGTGTACAAGAAGGCGATGGTCAAGGTCGCAGCCGGCCAGACCATCGAATTCTTCGAAGGCGTGTAGGAGACTCACATGCCGATTCGAAAATTCCGACCTACCTCAGACGGCCGCCGCAACGCGTCCGGCTTCACCTTCGAGGAAATCACGAAGAAGAAGCCGGAGAAGTCGCTGCTGGCGACGAAGACGCGGACCAGCGGGCGGGGCTGGGGCAAGATTTCGGTCCGCCACCGCGGTGGCGGGGCGAAGCGCCGGATCCGCATTGTGGACTTCAAGCGCGACAAGCTGGGCGTGCCCGGCACCGTGCGCGCGATCGAGTACGACCCCGGGCGCTCCGCGCGCTTGGCGCTGGTGTTCTACGCGGACGGCGAGAAGCGGTACATCCTGGCGCCAGACGGCATCAAGGTGGGCGACGCGATCCTGAGCGCGAATGACGCGCCGGTCGCTCGGGGCAACTCGCTCCCGCTGTCGGCGCTGCCCACGGGCACATCCGTGCACTGCGTGGAGATGATCCCCGGTCGCGGCGGTCAGCTGGGTCGCTCTGCCGGCAACGGCATCCAGCTGATGGCGAAGGACAACGGCTACGCGCTGCTGCGACTCCCCTCCGGTGAGATGCGGCAGGTTCCGGAAGGCTGCCGCGCCACCGTTGGCGTGGTGGGCAACTCCGAGCACGCGCAGCTGTCGCTGGGCAAGGCGGGGCGGATCCGTCACCGTGGCCGTCGGCCGCAGGTGCGTGGTTCCGTGATGAACCCGGTCGACCACCCGCACGGTGGTGGTGAAGGTAAGACTTCGGTCGGTATGCCCGGCCCGAAGACGCCGTGGGGTAAGCCCGCACTGGGCTACCGCACGCGAAACAACAAGTCCACGGACAAGTTCATCGTCCGGCGTCGCGGCAAGGGCCGCAGGTAAGGAGGGGCCATGTCACGTTCGACCAAGAAGGGTCCCTTTGTCCACCCGAGCCTCCTTCAGAAGGTGCTCGCCATGCAGGGTGCGGAGCGGCGGGAGATCATCCGCACGTGGTCCCGCGCCAGCACGGTGATGCCGGAGATGGTTGGGATGACGATCGGCGTCCATGACGGCCGCCGCCACATCCCGGTCCTCTGCTCTGAGAACATGGTCGGCCACAAGCTCGGCGAGTTCGCGTTCACGCGAACGTTCCGCGGGCACAAGGGCCGCTCCGAGACGACGTCGAGGAAGCGCTAAATGGAAGTGCGCGCGCTCGCTAACGACCAGCCGGTCGCGCCCCGCAAGGTGCGCCTGGTGCTGGACATGGTCCGCGGCCGGACCGTGGACGAAGCCCTGTCGCTGCTGGAGTTCATGCCCCAGCCTTCGGCGCGGATCGTCTGGAAGGTCATCAAGTCGGCTGCGGCCAACGCAGAGAACAACTTCGACCTCAACCCGGATGGGTTGCGGGTGAAGAGCGCCGTCGCCGGTGACGCGCGCACGCTGAAGCGATACCGCGCGCGCTCCCGTGGCCGCATGGCCCCGGTGTTGAAGCGGTACAGCCACATCACGGTGGTTGTTGAGGGAGACGAGTTCTAATGGGCCGCAAGGTACACCCCTACGGGTTCCGCGTCGGCGTCACCAAGGACTGGCAGTCGAAGTGGTTCGCCGACCAGCGCCACTACCCCGAGCTGGTTCTTGAGGACGCGCGCCTGCGCAAGCTCATCATGAAGACGCTCCCGGACGCCGGCGTGTCCAGCGTGACGATCGACCGCAACGCGAACCAGGTCACCATGACAGTGCACACGGCGAAGCCGGGCATTGTCATTGGCCGCGGCGGCGCGAACGCGGAGATGCTCCGCGGGCTGCTGCAGAGTGCGACGGAGCGGCGCATCCGCCTGAACATCGAAGAGATTCGAGTTCCGGAATTGGACGCGTTCCTGGTCGCGAAGTCGGTGGCAGACCAGCTGGAGCGGCGCGTGGCGTTCCGCCGCGCGATGAAGCAGTCGGTGCAGCGCACCATGCAGCGCGGCGCGCTGGGGTGCCGCGTGAAGATCGGTGGCCGCCTGGGCGGTTCGGAGATGTCTCGCACGGAGCAGGAGATGCAGGGCCGTGTGCCGCTGCACACGCTGCGTGCCGACATTGACTTCGGCCAGGCTGAGGCGAACACGACCTTCGGCGTCATCGGTGTGCGCTGCTGGATCTACAAGGGTGACGTCACGCCGGACACCAATCCGCTGATCGTCACCGGCGTGGAGAGCGAGTAACGCCATGTTGATGCCGAAGCGGACGAAGTTCCGCAAGCAGTTCCGTGGCCGGCGCCGGGGCATGGCCCAGGCAGGAAACTTCGTCGCCTTCGGCGAGTTCGGCCTGCAGGCACAGACCACGGCGTGGGTCAGCGCCCGGCAGATCGAGGCGGCACGCCGCGCGATCACCGGTTCGCTGAAGCGCGGCGGCAAGGTGTGGATCCGCATCTTCCCGGACAAGCCGGTTACCAAGAAGCCGGTCGAGGTTCGCATGGGTAAGGGCAAGGGCGCCACGGATCGCTGGGTGGCTGTGGTGAAGCGCGGCCGCGTGATGTTCGAGGTCGCAGGAGTGCCGGAGGCGGCAGCGCGCGAGGCGTTCCGCAAGGCGCATCACAAGCTGCCCGTCGACACGAAGGTGTTGATGCGCGAGGAGGTCTACTCATGAGTGCAGAGACCGTCGCGCTGCGGGCGATGACCGACGCCGACCTGAAGAAGGAGTTGGACGAGTCGCACCAGGCGCTGTTCAACCTCCGGTTCCAGGCGGCCACGCGGCAGCTGGCGAACACGTCCCAGATCGAGAAGACCCGTCGCCGGATCGCGCGTGTGCGCACGCTGATCCGCGAGCGCGCGATCCTCGCCGAGCTGGACTCGGCGATTGCCGCCGCCGCCGGGAACGGGGAGTAGCGCATGACCACAGAGCGAGTCGTCAACCGGAAGCCCCGCGTGGGCACGGTGGTGTCCGACAAGAACGACAAGACGATCGTGGTGGAGATCGAGCGCGCCTCGCGCCACCGCATCTACCACAAGGTGATCCGCCGCACCAAGAAGTACCACGTGCACGACGAGAACAACGTCGCGACCGTGGGCGACCTGGTGCGGATCGAAGAGTGCCGCCCCATGAGCCGCATGAAGCGGTGGATGCTGGTGGCAGTCCTCACGGAGCGCGCGGTGGCGGAGGTGGCTCCTGAGAGCCTGGACGCCTCGCTCGTGCAGGAGATGCAGCGCAGCGCGTCGCACGCGCAGAGCGCTGACGCTCCCGCAGAAGGGGAGCAGGCCAGCTCATGATCCAGCAGGAAACGCGGCTGAAGGTCGCGGACAACTCCGGCGCGCGGGAGATCCTGTGCATCCGCGTCCTGGGCGGCACGCGCCGCCGGTACGCCGGCGTGGGCGACCTGATCGTCGCGACCGTGAAGGAAGCGCAGCCGAACGGCAACGTGAAGGCGGGCGACGTGGTGCGCGCGGTGATCGTGCGGACCGCCACGCCGGTGCAGCGCGCCGACGGATCGGTGATCCGGTTCGACGAGAACGCCGCGGTGCTGGTGAACGACAAGGAAGGGAACCCGAGGGGGACCCGTATCTTTGGCCCGGTGGCGCGCGAGCTGCGTGACCGTCGCTACATGCGCATCATCTCGCTGGCTCCGGAGGTGCTGTAGTGGCGGCGAAGATCCACCGGAACGACCAGGTGCAGGTGCTCACCGGCAAGGATCGCGGCCGTCGCGGCCCGGTGCGCTCCGTGATCCCGGACAAGGCCCGCGCCATCGTCACCGGCATCAACATGATCAAGCGGCACCGCCGCAGCACGAACCCGCAGCAGCCGGGCGGCATCATCGACCTCGAGGCGCCGATCGCGATCTCGAACCTGGCGGTGGTGTGCAAGTCCTGCGACAAGCCTGCGCGCGTGGGCTTCCGGCTGCTGGACGACAACCGCAAGGTGCGGTTCTGCAAGCAGTGCAACGAGGCGATCGACTAATGGTCAGCACCCCGACGCTCACCCGTCTTCAGCAGCGCTACCGCGAGGGCATCGCGCAGCAGCTCATGACGGACTTCAACTACAGCAACGTCATGGAGATCCCGCGGATCACCAAGGTCGCGGTCAACATCGGCCTGGGTGAGGCGCTGGAGAACGCGAACGCCGTGGAGTCCGCGACGAAGGATCTGCTGGCCATCACCGGCCAGCGGCCGTACGTTCGCCGCGCGAAGAAGGCGATCTCCAACTTCAAGTTGCGCGAGAACAACCCGATCGGCCTGTCGCTCACGCTGCGGGGCAACCGCATGTGGGAGTTCCTGGACCGGCTGATGAACGCCGCCCTGCCGCGCGTCCGTGACTTCCACGGCGTGCCCACGGACGCGTTCGACGGTCGCGGGAACTACTCGCTGGGGCTCACGGAGCAGGTCATCTTCCCGGAGCTCAGCTTCGACCAGGTGGATCGCATCCGTGGCCTGCAGATCAACGTGGTCACGACCGCGAAGACGGACGCTGAAGGGCGACGGCTGCTCGAGCTCCTCGGCATGCCGTTCGCGAAGAAGCAGTAAGGACCCGCGATGGCGAAGGAATCCAAGCTGGTCAAGAACGCGGAGCGCGCGCGCCTGGTGAAGGTGCACGAGAAGCGCCGTGCTGACCTGGTCGCGGTGATCAACAACGGCAACGCTTCGGCGGAAGCCAAGGACGAGGCGTACAAGCGGCTCTACAAGATGCCGCGTGACGCCAGCAAGACGCGATTCCGCAACCGCTGCCAGATCTCTGGCCGGCCGCGGGCGTACATGCGGGGCTTCGGTGTCTCGCGCATTGTGTTCCGAGAACTAGCGACGCAGGGAATGCTCCCGGGCGTCAAGAAGGCTTCGTGGTAGCCGGTCGCGCTCGATAAGGCGATCAGGAACCCCCGAAGGAAGGCAGGCGACGCATGGCGACGTCCGACCCGCTGGCAGACATGTTCACACGCATCCGCAACGCTGCGGCCGCGCGGCACGACGACGTCCGGATCCCGGCGTCGAAGGTGAAGCGCGCGGTGGCGGACGTCCTCAAGCAAGAGGGCTTCGTCAAGAACGTGATCGTGTCTGAAGAGGGCGCACGCACGATTCTCAAGGTAGACCTGACGTACGGCGATGACCGCCGTGCGCTGCTGACCGGTATCCGGCGCGTCTCGCGCCCCGGTCTGCGGGTCTACGTCAACCAGCGCGAAATTCCTCGGGTCTTCGGTGGCCTGGGAGTCGCGATCATGAGCACGTCGCAGGGCGTCATGTCGGGCCGCGAGGCCTGGCGACGCAAAATCGGCGGCGAAGTGCTCTGCTACGTCTGGTAACGGGGCAGGTACAGCATGTCGCGTGTAGGTAAGCTGCCAATCTCCGTCCCCGCCGGCGTCACGGTCTCCGTGGCTGACGGCGTGTGCACTGTCACGGGCCCGAAGGGCACGCTGGTCCAGGACATCCACGAGAAGATCGGGGTGACTGTTGAGGACGGCGTGGTTCAGGTCAGCCGTCCGGACGACAAGCCGGAGAGCCGTGCGCTGCACGGCCTGACCCGGGCACTGATCAACAACATGGTCACCGGCGTGACCACGGGCTTCCGCAAGTCCATGGAACTGCAGGGCACGGGTTACCGTGCCACGCTGCAGGGCTCCACGCTGGTGCTCACGGTGGGGTACTCGCACCTCGTGGAGATGCCGCCGCTTGATGGCGCGGCGTTCACGGTGGAAACGAACACCCTGCTGCACATTGACGGCATCGACAAGCAGGTGGTCGGCCAGCAGGCGGCGCTGGTGCGCCGCGTGCGTCCGCCGGAGCCGTACCACGGCAAGGGCATCCGCTACCGCGGGGAGCGCGTGAAGCTCAAGGCCGGGAAGGCGAAGGGCAAGTCAAGTAATGTCCAGTAAGCAGACCACCCGCGCCGCCCGCGTTCGTCGGCACACCCGTGTGCGCCGGCGCGTGTCCGGCACGGCGGAGCAGCCGCGCTTGGCCGTGTTCCGGTCCAATCAGCACATCTACGCCCAGGTCATTGACGACGAGGCGGGCCGCACGCTGGCCGCCGCGTCCGATGTGGAAGCCGGGCTCAAGGGCGATGGTTCCAAGAGCGCGCGCGCGCGCCAGGTGGGCGCCGCCGTCGCTCAGCGAGTGAAGGCGCAGGGCGTCACCACGGTCGTGTTCGACCGCGGTGGGTTCCGGTACGCCGGGCGCGTGCAGGCGCTGGCGGACGCTGCTCGCGAAGAAGGGCTGGTGTTCTAATGGTCTCTCAGCGAGGCGGCGGTCCCGGTGGTCCGGGGCGCGGCGGCCGCGGTGGCGGTCCGGGTGGTCCCGGCGGCCCCGGTGGTCGAGACCAGGGACGCGGCGGCCCGCGTCGTGACCGACGTCGCGACGAAGAGGAAGCGCCGGAGTTCATTGAGAAGGTCGTCTACATCAACCGTGTCGCCAAGGTGGTGAAGGGCGGTCGCCGGTTCTCCTTCACCGCGATCGTGGTCGTGGGTGATGGGGCGGGCCGCGTGGGCTTCGGCATGGGCCGCGCCAACGAGGTGCCGGAGGCCATCCGCAAGGGTGGCGTCATCGCCCGGCGCACCATGTTCAAGGTGAACATGCGCGACACGACGATCTCGCACGACCTGGTCACGCAGTTCAAGGCGTCGCGCGTCATCATGCGCCCGGCCTCGCCCGGTACCGGCCTGATCGCCGGCGGCGCGGTGCGTGCGGTCATGGAGGCCTGCGGCATCAGCGACGTGCTGACCAAGACGCACGGCTCCACCAACCCGGTCAACGTGGTGCGCGCGACCATTGACGGTCTGCGCCGGCTGCAGGACCCGCGTGCCGCGCGTGAGCGCCGCCTCGCGGTCGCCGCGGCGAACGCGTAAGCGCGCAGAGGGGAACGACCATGGCCACGCTGCGCATCACCTGGGTGAAGTCCGCCATCGGCTATGCCGAGAACCAGAAGGACACGATCCGCGCGCTCGGTCTGCGCAAGCTCAACCGCACGGTGGAGCACGAGGACCGGCCGTCCATTCGCGGCATGATCCACAAGGTGCAGCACCTTGTGTCCGTCGAGGAGGTCCGCTAGATGGACCAGCACACGCTTCGGCAGTCCGCCGGCGCCAAGAAGGTCAGCAAGCGCGTCGGTCGCGGTCCCGGCTCCGGCCAGGGCACCAGCGCCGGTCGTGGCCGCAAGGGTCAGGGCAAGCGCGGCGGCGTCCGCCCCGGGTTCGAGGGCGGCCAGATCCCGCTGGTTCGCCGCGTCCCGCACCTCCGCGGCTTCAAGAACTTCACGCGAGTGGAGTTCCAGGCCGTCAACCTGGACACGCTTGCGGAACGCTTCCCGGCCGGCGCCACGGTGGACGCCGCGGCGCTTGCCGCCGTGCGTCTCATCGACGACGTGAAGGCGCCGTTCAAGGTTCTGAGCCGCGGGGCCATTGGCCACGCCCTCACGATCACGGCTCCGCGCATCTCCGAGTCCGCGAAGGCGGCGATCACGGCGGCGGGTGGCTCCTTCCAGGAGACCGCGCCGGCTGACCGCACGCCGCGTAACCGCGTGCACCGCCGGAAGGCTGCGGTCTAGCTATGGCGTTCGCGACGACACCGAGCTCCACCGGTCGCCCACGCCTGCTGCAGGCGGCGATTGATGCGTCCAAGCTGCCGGAGGTGCGGAGCAAGCTGCTCTTCGTCTTCGGTGCGCTGCTCGTGTTCCGTTTCGTCGCGCACGTCCCGGTTCCGGGCGTGGATCCGGAGCAGCTGAGGCAGACGTTCGAGTCGAACGCGATCCTGGGCTTCCTGAACATCTTCTCCGGTGGTGCACTGCAGAACCTGTCCGTCGCCGCGCTGGGCGTGTATCCGTACATCACCGCGACGATCGTGATGCAGTTGGCCACGCCGCTGATCCCCCGCCTGAAGGCGCTCTCCCAGGAGGGTGAGGCCGGGCGCGAGAAGCTGCAGATGTACAGCCACTGGTTGACCGTGCCGCTGGCCGTGTTCCAGGGCTACGCGCAGCTCACGCTCATCTCCCAGCTGGGTGGCGTCACCGCCATCGGCTTCTCGGATGGGCGCGCGCTGCCGACGATCGCGACGCTGTTCTCGCTGGTCGCCGGGACCATGTTCCTGGTCTGGCTGGGCGAGTTGATCTCTGAGCGGGGCATTGGCAACGGCATCTCGATCATCATCCTCGGCGGCATCGTGGCGCAGGTGCCCACGGTGTTCGGTACCGGCGTGCTGACGGGCGCGCAGGCGCTGGGCGGCGTGCTGCTGCTGGCGGTGATCGCGGTCGCCGTGGTGGCGCTGATCGTCATCTTCCAGGAGGGGCAGCGCCGCGTGCCGGTGCAGTACGCGCGGTCGCAGTTCCGCGGCGGCCGGCTGTACCGCCAGCAGGGTCAGTCACACATCCCGCTGCGCGTGAACAGTGCCGGCATGATCCCGCTGATCTTCGCCACCTCGATCATGATCTTCCCGCCGCTGTTCGCGCAGTTCCTGGCGCGCACGGTGGACGTGGGCTGGATCCGCACCACGGCCTCGTTCTTCGAGGGGATGCTCTCGCCGACCGGCCTGTTCTACTGGCTGGGCACGTTCGTGTTGGTGGTCGGCTTCACGTTCTTCTACACCATGGTCGTGTTCGCGCAGCAGAACCTGGCGGAGAACCTGCAGCGGCAGGGCGGCTTCATCCCCGGCATCCGGCCGGGACGCCCGACGAGCGAGTACATCACGCGGGTGCTGGTGCGGATCACCTGGGGCGGGGCGCTGTTCCTCGGCTTCGTGGCCGTGCTGCCGTTCCTTGCCACGCGGCTGACGGACGTGCAGGCGCTGCAGATCAGCGCCGCCGGCCTGCTGATCGTGGTCGGTGTCGTGATCGACACCATGCGCCAGATCGAGGCGCAGATGATGATGCGCAATTACGAGGGGTTCATCTCCTAATGCGGCTGATCCTCCTCGGGCTCCCGGGTGTCGGCAAGGGCACGCAGGCGAAGATCCTCGCCGAGCGCCATGGGCTGCTGCACATCTCCACGGGCGACATGTTCCGCGAGGCGGCCGCCGTCGGCACGGAGCTGGGCAAGCGCGCGCAAGAGTTCATGTCCGCCGGCGCGCTGGTGCCGGACGAGGTGACGATCGGCATGCTGCTGGAGCGCATCGCGCAGCCGGATGCCGCGAAGGGGCTGATGCTGGACGGGTTCCCTCGGACCATCCCGCAGGCGGAGGCGTTGGACGCCGCGCTGGCGGGCCAGGGCGCACAGATCGATGCGGTGCTGTACATCCAGGTGCCGGAGCCGGAGCTGATCGCACGGCTGACCGGGCGCTGGTCCTGCGGCAACTGCGGTGCGATCTACCACATGCAGAGCAAGCCCCCGAAGGCTGCTGGCGTGTGCGATGAGTGCGGCGGGCAGCTCAGCCAGCGCGCGGACGACCAGCCCGCCACGGTGAACGCGCGCCTGGACGCCAACCGCACCTGGACTGAGGCGCTGGCGGGGTACTACGGAAATCAGGGGAAGCTCCAGGCCATTGACGGCACGGGCAGCCCGGACGACATCACGGTGCGCCTTGAGGGCGCGCTGGCGAAAGTGTCATAAGGGACGTCAGGGGCGTACAATAGAATGTCTGTCGAGTTGAAGTCAGCTGCTGCCCTGGAGGTGATGCGACAATCCGGTCGCATCAACGCAGAGGTGCGTGCCCTGCTCATTGAAGCAGTGCGCCCGGGCGTCACCGGACTGGAGCTCGACGTACTGGCGAAGCAGGCGATCGCGGAACGGGGAGCGCAGCCCACCTTTGTCGGGTATGCGCCCATGGGCAAGCCGCCCTACCCCGGAGCGATCTGCTACTCCGTGAATGAACAGCTCGTCCATGGGATCCCCAATGGGCGGGCGCTGAAGGAGGGGGACATCGTCTCCATCGATCTGGGTGTGACCTATCAGGGCTACGTGTCCGACGCTGCGTTCACCGTGGGCGTGGGTTCCGTGTCTGACGAGGCGCGCGAATTGATGAAGACGACGGAGCGGTCGCTCTGGGCCGGTATCGAGGCCGCACGGGTGGGGAACCGCCTGGGCGACATCTCGCACGCCATCGGCTCGTGCGCGCAGCAGTACGGCATCGTGCGCGGCTACGGCGGGCACGGGGTCGGGCGGCAGATGCACATGGAGCCGCACATCTCGAACTACGGGCGCGCGGGCACGGGCATCCGGCTGCAGGCCGGGATGGTGCTGGCGCTGGAGCCAATGTTCGCGCTGGGCGACCCGGAGACCGAAGAGATCAGCGATGGATGGACGGTGGTCATGTCTGACGGCCGGCTCTCCGCGCACTTTGAAGAGACGGTGGCAATCACCGGGGATGGCCCGGAGGTTCTGACCCGCATCGCCTAGCGATGTGGGCACCACCATGGTTAGAGGACGAAGACCTTCTCGCGGCGGCGGTGGAGCCAGCGGTGGCCCCCGGGAGCCGAAAGAGAAGAAAGAAGTCATCGAGGTTGAAGGGGTGATCCGCGAAGCGCGGCCGAACGCCATGTTCGATGTGGAACTGGCGAACGGACATCACGTGCTGGCGGGGATCTCCGGGCGGATGCGCATGAACTACATCCGCATCCTCCTCAGCGACCGGGTGCTGGTGGAACTGAGCCCGTACGACCTGAGTCGCGGGCGGATCACGTACCGCTTCCGCTAGTCAGCCGGTCTGACCGCGGGGTGGTGGAAGCGAAGCAGGAGAGACGCCATGAAGGTGTCGGCATCAGTGAAGAAGCGCTGTGACAAGTGCCAGATCATCCGTCGGCATGGTCACGTCCGCGTGATCTGCGAGACGGCGAAGCACAAGCAGCGGCAAGGGTAGGGGCGCAGCATGGCACGTATCGCCGGCGTCGACATTCCGAACGACAAGCAGGTCGCGTTCTCGCTGCCGTACATCTACGGCATCGGTCGCACCACCGCGTTGCGCGTCCTGGCGCAGACCAACGTCAGCCCGACCACCAAGGCGCGGGACCTGACGGATGACGAGGTCGCGCGGCTGCGCGCCGTCATTGAAGGTGAACTGGTGGTGGAAGGTGACCTGCGCCGTTCGGTGCGCAGCAACATCCAGCGCCTGATCGAGATCAACTGCTACCGCGGTCAGCGCCACCGCCGGGGTCTCTCCGTCCGCGGTCAGCGCACCAAGTCGAACGCGCGCACGCGACGCGGTGTGCGTCGGACGGTGGCGGGCAAGAAGAAGGCTACGAAGTAGTAGCGGCCGCAGCGGGATCGTGCGGCGGCGCGCGGTCCACGAGTAGGGACGTATCCGGATGGGTCGAGCACAACAGCAGCAGGCGGCCACGCGGGCGAGGCGTCGCGAGCGGAAGAACATCCCTCGCGGTCTCGCGTTCGTGACCTCCACGTTCAACAACACCATCGTCACGATCACGGATCCCAACGGAAACGTGGTCGCCTGGGGCTCCGGCGGCGTCGTCGGGTTCAAGGGCTCCCGCAAGAGCACGCCGTACGCGGCGCAGCTCTCCGCGGAGAAGGCCGCTCAGGTGGCGATGGAAAACGGCATGCGCGAGGTGGACGTCTCCGTGAAGGGGCCTGGCCCCGGCCGTGAGGCCGCCGTGCGCGCGCTGTCCTCCGCTGGCCTGCGCGTCACCGCGATTCGCGACGTCACACCCATCCCGCACAACGGCTGCCGCTCGCGCCGCCGGCCCCGGAACTAGGAGGACAGATGGCACGCTACATCGGTCCGAAGTGTCGAAAGTGCCGCCGCTATGGAGCCTCGCTCTGTGGTTCGGCGAAGTGCGCGATCATCCGCCGGCCCAACCCGCCGGGACCGCGTGCGCTGCGCCGCCGGAAGATCTCCGACCGCGGCCAGCAGTTGATCGAGAAGCAGAAGGTGCGCTTCGCCTACGGCGTGATGGAGGGGCAGTTCCAGCGCTACTACCACCGCGCCGCGCTGCGTCCCGG
>JAQCJS010000341.1 GCA_027592975.1 Chloroflexota bacterium | reverse complement strand
GAGTCATGGTCATAGGATAAGTCACCCCGATCACCGCGTCTTCGCTCCGGACTCAGGCGGGCCGTGCGGGCTCCTCGCCCAGGTCGCCCAGTGCGTGGTCGGCGCGCAGCCAGCCGAGGCGCTTCGCGATGTTGTCGTAGAAGCGCTCCGGCCCGCCCAGGCGGACGAACCGCGCGATCCGCTCCGAGCGCGAGACCTCCACGACCATCCCGGTGGAGATCGAGCGCTGGTGGAGCCCGTCCGCCGTGATCAGCGCCTCGTCCCCGCGCTCCACGAAGAGCCGGAGGCGCGCGTCACCCTGCAGCACCAGCGGGTTCGCGCGCGTCAGGTGCGGCGCGACGGCCACGAGGATCATGTCGTCCGAGGACGGGTGCAGGATCGGCCCGCCGACCGAGAGCGAGTAGCCCGTCGAGCCGGTGGCCGTCGCCACCACCACGGCGTCCGCGCGATACTCCGCCACCAGCACGCCCTCGATGCTCGCGCCGACGGAGATCGTCTTGCCGAGCACCGCGCGTCCGATCACCACGTCGTTCAGCGCATGCATCGGCTCCGCCTCGCCGACGCGCGCCTGCACCATCGAGTGCACCTCGATACGGGCGTTGCCGGCCAGGACCTCGGCGAACGACGCCTCCGCATCGGCCTCCACGGCCTCGGTCAGGAAGCCCAGGCGTCCCATGCGCACGCCGAAGATCGCCGTGCCGGTCTGCGCCGCGAACTCGGAGGCGTGCAGCACCGTGCCGTCCCCGCCGACGCACACCAGCACGTCGGACGTGGCAAGGCGGGCGCAGAACTCCGCGCTGCCGTCGCCGTCGCCGGGCAGCGGGAGCATGTCCACCCATGAGGTTCGCCCGGCGCGCTGAGCCTGCGCCGCCAACCGCTCGGCCAGTTCCAGGGCCCCGGCGACATCGCGGTGGTAGCAGACGGCGACCTCCGCCGGCGGAGCGAAGTCGGTCACGTTCTGGGTCACGGTCGTGCCTCGATCCGTCCGGGCACGCGCGCCCACAGGAAGAACTCACGGTTGCCCGCCGGCCCCAGCAGCGGCGACCGGACGACGCCGCGCACGCGCAGCCCCAGGTCGAGCGCGGCGAGCATCACCTTCGCCACGGTCCCGGCGTGGACGACCGGGTCGCGCACCACCCCGCCCTTCTCCACGGCCTCCGGGCCAGCCTCGAACTGCGGCTTCACCATCAGCAGCAGGTCGCCGCCGGGCGCGACGGAGCGCACGACCGCGGGCAGCACCGTGGTGATGGAGATGAACGAGACGTCCATGACGACGATCTCCGCGGGCGGGTCCAGCGGCTCGAGCGCGCGCGCGTTGGTGCGCTCGTGCAGCTCGATGCGCGGGTCGTCGCGGAGCTTCGCCGCGAAGTCGCCGTAGCCCACGTCCACCGCCACGACGTGCGAGGCGCCGTGCTGGAGCAGGCAGTCCGTGAAGCCGCCGGTGGAGGCGCCGACATCGAGGCAGCGGCGGCCCTCGACATGGACGCCTGTTCGCGCGATCGCGTGGGCGAGCTTCTCACCGCCCCGGCTGACGTACCGCGCCGGCGTCTTCACCTCGATCGCGGCGTCCACGCGGGTCGGCTTCGCGGGCTGGGTCGCCGGCTCCCCGTCGACCAGCACCTCGCGCGCCATCACCAGCGCGCGGGCACGGTCACGCCCGGAGGCGAGGCCGCGCTCGACCAGCAGCACATCAAGGCGTTCGCGCGCGACGCGGGGCGGGCGCGGCGTGGGGGCGGCGGGACGAGGCTTCGCGGTCATGCGCGCTCAGATCCGCTCGATCGTTGAAGCCGCCCTTCGGCGGCCTAAGGGCCGAAGGATAGCACCGGAGGCGCTGCGCGCACGCGGCGCGCTGCCGGAACGGCTACGCCGACTCCTGCACCGGGCGGTCGTCGTCGCCCAGGTGGACGGCCGTGCCGGCGGCGGTGAGCAGCAGCGGCGCGACGCGGTTGTTCACCGTCTCCGCGGAGACGATGCACTTCTTCACGTCGCCGCGCGAGGGCACATCGAACATCACGTCCAGCAGGATCTGCTCCAGCACCGTGCGGAGGCCTCGGGCGCCCGTGCGCTGGGCCAGCGCGCGCTCGGCGATGGCGACGCGGGCGTCATCCGTGAAGACGAGCTCGCAGTCGTCCAGCGCGAACAGGCGCTGGAACTGCCGCGCGACGGCGTTCTTCGGCTGGGTCAGGATCGCGACCATCATCTCGATGGTCAGCGGATCCAGCGTGGCGAGCACGGGCAGGCGGCCGACGAACTCCGGGATCAGCCCGAACGTCAGCAGGTCGTCGTGCGTGACGTCCCGCAGGATGCTCGCCTTCTCCGCCTCCACCTCGGCGCGCGTGCGGGTGTCCGCGTGGAAGCCGAGCGAGCGGTTCCCCTGCCCCGTGCGCTTCGCGACGACCTTCTCCAGGCCTTCGAACGCGCCGCCGCAGATGAACAGGATGTTCGCGGTGTTGATCTGGATGAAGTCCTGGTGCGGGTGCTTGCGCCCGCCCTGCGGCGGGACG
>JAQCJS010000340.1 GCA_027592975.1 Chloroflexota bacterium | reverse complement strand
CCTCGCGCCGCGTCCGCGTGGTGTCGCGGATCGCGATGTCGCCGACCACCTCGCCGGAGCGGACGCGGTCCTGACCGCCGCGCAGTTGCGGCGCCGCGGGCTCCGCGTGGAACGCACCGCGGTCGGGGACGCCTCGCCGCTGTGGGCGGTCGAGGACGAGTTGCGTGCACACCCCCACGACTACGACGCCGTCGCGCTCGCCTCCCGCGTGCCGCGCATGCGCTCGCGGCTGCTCGGCCGCGACGACCAGTGGCGCGCGAGGGCGCTGCCGCTGCCCGTGATCCCCGTGTTCGATGGCCCGGCCGACCATCTGCCGCGCCCGCTCGGCGAGCACGCGCGCTTCATCGCCAGCCGACCTGGTGCCTTCCTCCGACTCGTCTCGCGCGCCCTCCAGCGGCCGCGCCTCGGCCTCTTCGTGATGATGCTGCCGATCTTCGTCTACCTCAGCGCGGGACTCGCGCTCGCCCTGTTCGTGGATCGCGGGTTCCTGTTCACGGAGGCGCTGGCCGCCGTGCTCTACACCGCGCTCATCGTGGGCGTCGTGATCATCGAGCGCACCGAGGGCGCCTCAACACCGCCCACCGAGGCAGACGAGGAGCGCGAGCGGACGTCGGCGCGCCACTGACGCGAGGAGCCGCAGCCGGACACAACGAACCGAGGCCCGCATACGCGGGCCTCGGTCGTTCCATCTCGCCGGGTGCGCCGAAGCGGGCTAGCCAGCGGCCTCCGCGGTCGCCTGCTGCGACAGCAGGTGCTCGAGGATCACGCGCGGGGTAGCGGGGAGCTGGTGCATCCGCACGCCCAGCGCGTCGTGCAGCGCGTTCGCGATCGCCGCGAGCGGCGGCACGATCGCACACTCGCCCACGCCACGTACACCCAGCGGATGACCGGGGTGCGGAATCTCTAGCACCACGGTCTCGATGTTCGGCGTGTCCAGCGTGGTGGGCATGCGGTAGTCCAGCAGGCTGCCGTTCCGCATCACGCCGTTCTGGTCGTAGAAGTACTCCTCGGAGAGCGCCATGCCGATGCCCTGCACGGCGCCGCCCTGGATCTGCCCCTCCACGTAGCCCCGGTGCAGGATCTGGCCGACATCCTGCACGCAGGTGTAGCGGAGGATCGTCACCTTCCCGGTGTCCGGATCGACCTCCACGTCCACGATGTTCGCGCCGTACGTCGCGGCACCCGTCGCACCACCCAGGTCGACGTGGCCGCTGATGTAGCCGCCCGTCGCCTGCTGGCGGCCGGCGAGCTCCTTGAAGGTCATCGACTTCGGCTCCGCGCCCCCCGCGCTCAGGGTCGCGGTGGCCACGTCGTACGTCACCCCGGACGGTTCAACGCCCCAGATCGCGGCGGCACGTTCCGTCATGCGCGTCTTGATCTGGTTGGCGACGTGGTAGACGCTCGCCGAGATGCCGGACGCGGTACCGCTGCCGGCCGTGAGTCCGGTGAAGCCGATGGAGTCCGTGTCCACGTAGCGCGGCGTGACGTCCGCGTACGGGATGCCCAGGATTTCCGCCATCACCTGCGCTTCCGCGGCACGCAGCCCGCCGATGTCCATCGCGGCGGCGTTGATGATCACGCGGCCGTCCTGGTTCACCGTAGCGTTCACGCTGTGCGTGCCGGAGTTCGCGCCCCAGAAGCCCACCGCGATGCCTCGTCCGCGATAGGGGCCGGTCAGCTCGGAACGGTAGTGCGGCGTCTCCATGAGCGCCTTCATCACCTGGACGTTGCCGGTGACGCCGACCTTCGTGCCGTTGGGCCGCTGGGTGCCTTCCACCGCGGCGTTCTTCAGCCGCAGCTCCATCGGGTCCAGTTCGAGCTTGATCGCCAGCTCGTCCACCAGCGACTCGATCGCGTAGTTCGGGCCGGGCGCGCCGGGGGCGCGGTACGCCGCGTTGCGCGGGCGGTTCACCAGGATGTCGTAGCCGTCCATGCGCACGTTCGGGATGTCGTAGGCCGCGAACGAGGTGTTCAGGCCGCCGCCCACGGGCGCGCCGGGGAACCCGCCGGCCTCGTAGTACATGCGCGTCTGCGCCGCGACGATCGTGCCGTCCTTCTTCGCGCCCAGCTTGCCCCACGTGTACACGCCCGCGGCCGGGCCGGTGGCCTGCATGACCTCCTGCCGCGTCATGGTGAGCTGGACCGGCCGACCCGACTTCTTCGCGAGGAGCGCGGCGATCGGCTCGCAGTAGATGCGGTTCTTGCCGCCGAAGCCGCCCCCGATCTCCATCGGGTTCACCTTGATCAGACTCGGCGGCATCTGGAGGATGATCGCCAGCGGGTCACGCACGGCGGCGAAGATGCCCTGGCTGCTACTCCAGATCGTGAGGCTGCCGTCCAGGCTCCAGTCCGCGGTCGCGGTGTGCGGCTCCAGGTAGCCCTGGTGCGCCGTGTCGTTGTGGAACTCACCTTCGACAATGACCTCCGCCTGCGCGAAGCCGGCGTTGACGTCGCCCAGGATCGACTGCAGGTGGCTGGCGACGTTCGAGGGCTGATCACTCGCGCCGA
>JAQCJS010000339.1 GCA_027592975.1 Chloroflexota bacterium | reverse complement strand
TTGCGGCTCCCACGCCGCGTCCAGATCGAGCGACTCTCGGACAGCCTCCGGCGCGTAGAGCGGCGCGGAGATCCAGTACGCTCCCAGCCCGCGCGCAGACGCCGCCAACAGCAGATTCTGCATGGCCGCGCCGAAGGAGTGCTGGGCGAGTCCCCACTCCGCCCGCTGCCGGCGCTCATCCGGGTAGCCGTTCAGCCCCGCGGCGACCAGACAGCCAAGCAGGAGCGTCGGCGCATCCATCACGCGCCGGCGGGATCGTTCAACGACTCGCTCGCGCCGCGGCAGCTCAACTCCGTCGCGTTCCAGGTCGGCGCCCCACGCCTCCCCCATCGCCAAGGCGAGGCGCTCGCGGCATCCAGCGGAGACCTCGACGAAGCGCCATGGCTGCGAGTGATGCGGTGCGGGTGCGGTCAGCGCGAGCGCGATCAGCGCCTCCACTTCCGAGGCAGGTAGGGGCGGGCCGTCCAGCGCTCGGATCGAGCGCCGGCGACGAATCGCGTGTTCGATGTCGCCCGCGCCGTCGCTCATGCGAGCCCACCCCGCACCAGCGGCGGAATCTGCTGGAGAAGCGTGGCCGTCGCCGCTCAAGCGCCTCCCCGCACCGCCTCGAGGTTCTCGACCGTGTCGACATCGATGCGCAGCGACTCCAGTCGCAGCTCGGTCAGGCGCACCCCCGCGGCCGTGGCCGCGTCGCGATGACGCTGCGCGGAGTCTGGTCCGAAGGCGGTGCAGATCACATTGAGCGGACGTAGCCCCAAAGCCGTCGTGCCGCCATCCGCCGAGGGCACGACCACCACCCCCGGATCGCGGAGCGCCTCCAGGATCACGGTCACATCCGCGGCACGGAGCTGCGGCAAGTCGCCCGGCAGCATGAGCGCGGCCGCAGCACGCCCTGCGAGGCGTTCGAGCGTGAGGGTGACGGCCGCGTTGTAGCCCGCGCCCGTATCGCGGATCACCTCCGCGCCGTGGTCGCCCGCAACCGTGTCGTACGCAACGTCCGCGCTGACGAGGATCAGCGTGCCGGCATGCGCCTCACGGATCGCGGCGAGCACATCCGTGAGCATAGCGATCACGAGCGCGCGACGCGTCGCCGCATTGAGTTCCGCACCGAGCCGGCTCTTCGCGCGGCTCGCGTGCTGCACCGCCACGATGACCGCCGTGTCGCTCTGTGTCACACGATGGTTCACACCAGCACCTCAAGCAGCGACGCGGCGACACGGGCCCGTCCTGCATCGCCGACCATCATCGTATCGAAGGCGACAGCGTCCATGCCGAGCGAGCGCACCTCCGGCAGGCACTCTGCATCAACGGTGTCCACCACGAAGCGATCCACCAGGCCGGCATACAGACGGGCGACGCCAAGCGCCGACACCTCGTGACCGAACGCCCGCATCATATCGGCCGCCGGCCCCTTCACCGCCGCGCCGCCGACGATGGGCGAGACCGCGACCCGTCGCCCTCCGGCGCGCCGCACGGCATCGCGCACACCGGGTACGGCGAGGATCGGCTGGATCGAGACGAACGGGTTGCTCGGCGCGAAGACGAGAGCATCGCAGCTCTCGATCGCTTCCAGCACGCCCGGTGCGGGCTGAGCGGCGTCCAGGCCGGGGAAAAAAAACCCCGTCACGGCGTCGGTCGCGCGCCGTTGCACGAAGTAGACCTGGAACGGCAGGTCGCCCGCGGGTGTCTGCACGACCGTGGGGTGCGGATCGTTCGTTACCGGTAGCACGGTAGCCCTCACGCCGCGGGCGCGCGCCAGCGTCGCCGTCGCCTCCGCCAGCGTCTCACCGCCGCGGAGACGCGCGGTTCGCAGCAGATGCGTCGCGAGGTCGCGATCGCCGATCGTGAACCACGCATCGCTGTCGAGCCCGCGCAGCGCCTCGAGGGTCGTCGTGGTGTCGCCGCGCATGCCCCAGCCCTGTTCACCCTCGATCCCCGCGAGCGTGTAGAGCACCGTGTCGATGTCGGGCGAGACGTGCAGGCCATGCCATTCGAGATCGTCGCCCACGTTGCAGATCGCCGTGATCTGCTCGGAATCCGTGACGGCGGCCAGGCCGGCGAGGAGACGCGCCGCGCCTACGCCACCGCAGAGGACTGTGATCTTCATCGGGCCGCTCCCCGGAACGCGCAGCGCTGTGTGGTTCGGCACCGTCTCGCGCGCCGCTGTCCGGGTGGGCTGTCGTGCCCCTCCTGGCAGCGAGGGAGCAGACTGAGGTCGCGCCCAGTGTATGTCCATGGCGTGGGGTACGGCCCCTGGCGAGGCATGCGGCGGGGATCCGTACGGATTGGCTCAGTCGGCCTGGCCTCGCAAGCCCCCGCCGTCCGGGGCGGCGATCCCGCCTCCACTCAGCCGTGCGCACGCCCGGTTCCGCACGTCCAGCCGTAGCCCACGGGGCCAGTCACTGCTCTCCCTCCGCGCCGCCGGTCGCCGGAAGGAGGGGCCTTGCAATGAGGGAGGGGCTCCCAGGGGCTACGCTGCTTGAATGACACAACTCCAGTACGGTCGGATCA
>JAQCJS010000338.1 GCA_027592975.1 Chloroflexota bacterium | reverse complement strand
CTGTCGGCGTGGGCAGCCGGAGGGCGGGACGCTCGCGAACAGCCCGGCGAGGGCTAGCGCGCGGCCGCCGGGACATCCTCCAGCAGGTTGGCGAACGCCTCCCAGTCCGGGATGTCGAACACGATCTGGTTGTCCGTGGACGCCCGCCCGTGCTCCGTCCGGACGTGCAACTCATGCCCGGCCAGGACGAACTCCCGCAACACCGAACAGAGGCCGGCAAGGTACTGCTGCCGTAGGGCTTCCTTCCTCGACATCCCGATCCCCCTCGTGCGCCCCGCAACCTCGGTGATCGCGGCGGGGGGCGAAGCCTACTCCCGGCGCGGGGGAGGGCGCGCCGGGAGAGCGTGTCGCGCGCGATACAGTTGGACCCCGGAACGCTCCGCAGCCGTCCGAGCGATCTCGATCGCACGTGACATCGATCCCCTGCACGCCGGTGCGATGCCCCGCCTCCTCCGGGTTTGCCTCCCCGGCGGCCGAGGTCGATCATGGGCGTCATGCCGGATCCGCAGCCCCCAGGATGGAACACGCCGCCGCGGGGCCCGGAGGATGGGCGCGCCGCCGACCGCCCGCCCCCTGCGCTGCCTCGACCGGTTGACGTCCCCGCGGGTGATCCGGACGCCCCCCACCCCTACGACGAGCACCGTCGCGACCGCGGCCGGCTGCGCCGCTACCTGATCGGTGAGCCCACGGCCCCCCGTCCCGGGCGGCTGGGGATGCTCGTGGGAGCGGCCGGCATCGTCGCGGTGGGGTTCCTGCTCTCCCGCCTGCTGGGAGTGGCGCGCTCGGTCGCGATCGCCGGTGCCTTCGGCACGGAGCCGGAGCTGGCGGCGTACTGGGTCGCGTTCCGCCTGCCGGACCTGGTCTTCCAGCTGCTCGCCGGCGCCACGCTTTCCGCCGCCTTCATCCCCACGTACAGCCGCATCCGCACCACGCGCGGCTCCCGCGCCGCCTGGCGCCTGGCCTCCAACGTGCTGCACCTGGTGAGCGTCGCTACCTTCATTGCCGCGGGGCTCGCCTACCTCGCCGCGCCGCGCGTGGTGCCGTGGCTCGCGCCCGGCCTGGGCCAGGCGACCGGCCGCGAGGACGAGCTGATGGCGCTGGCCGTGCACCTGACGCGGCTCATGCTGCTGTCGCCGCTGTTCTTCGGCATCTCCGGGATGCTCACCGGCATCCTGAACGCGCGTCAGCATTTCCTGGCGCCAGCGGTCGCGCCGCTGATCTACAACGTCAGCATCATCCTCTCCGCGCTCTTCCTGGCGGAGCCGTTCGGCGTGGAGGGGCTCGCCTGGGGCGTGGTCGCGGGGTCGGCCGGGCACCTGCTGGTCCAGCTCCCGGCGCTGCGCGCGGTCGGCTTCCGCTGGTCGCCCTCGCTCGCGGTGTTCAGCGAGGGCGTGCGCGACGTGCTGGCGCTCATGGGGCCGCGCGTCGTGGGCCTCGCCGCGTCGCAGGTGAACTTCCTCGCGGTGATCTTCTTCGCCTCCTTCGTCTCGGACGAGGCGATCAGTGCGATGAACTACGCCTTCCTGATGATGATGCTGCCGGTCGGTGTGATCGGCATGGCGATCTCCACCGCCGTCTTCCCCACGTTGGCGCAGCACGCCGCCGCGCGCGAGACGCAGCTCCTGCGCGATGCGCTGACGCACGCGCTGCGCACGATCCTGCTGCTGGCGATCCCCGCCTCCGTCGCGCTGATCTTGCTCGCGGGGCCTGCCGTGCAGGTGCTGCTGGTGCGCGGCGCGTTCGATGACCGCTCGGCCGCGCTGGTGGTGAGCGCGCTCATCGTCTACGGAGTCGGCATCTTCGCGCACAGCGGCGTGGAGATCCTGAGCCGCGGCTTCTATGCGTTTAGCGACACGCGCACGCCCGTGGCCGCCGCCGTCGTCTCGATGGCGCTGAACGTGGCGCTTGCCGCGCTCCTCGTCACCCCGTTCGGGCTGCGCGGGCTGGCGGGGGCGGCGACGCTGACGGCGATCCTGGAGTTCGGTCTGCTGCTCTTCGCGCTGCGCGGGCGCATCGGCGGGCTCAACCGTCCCGCGCTGGAGCGCACGCTCCGCAGCACGCTTACCGCGACCGTCGTGATGGCGGCGCTGATCGTGGGATCGAGGTTCGCGCTGGGTGTGCTGGGCGTGACGGCGGACAGCACGCTGGGCGCGCTGGGAGTGCTGGTCGTCGCAGGCGGGCTGGGCGCGGTCGCGTTCGCCGCCGTCTCCTACCGCCTCAACCGCCAGGACGTCGAGGCGCTGCTGATGCGCGGGTAGCGGGCAGCCGAGGCGCCTTCGCGCCTCGTGCCGTCGCACCTCGCGCTATCGCCCGTCCGCGTCCTCCAGGCGTGCGCCGTCCGCGCGCGCGTCCCCGGAGAGGGGACAGACCCCACAGCCGCCGCGCGTGCACCAGAGATCCTGCAGGTGCAGCAGCCCCTGCGCGTAGAGCGCGCCGGGGCGCTTCGGCGCGGGGCCGGCGAGGCGCGCGAGCGCCAGCGTCCGCCCGTACGGCGTGGGTGTGGGCCACGCCCGCGCCAGC
>JAQCJS010000337.1 GCA_027592975.1 Chloroflexota bacterium | reverse complement strand
GGCGAGGCCCGCGACCAGCCCGTTGGCGCCGACGCTGTCCGGGACGATCGCGATGGCGGCCATGGTCGCGGCGACGGTCGCCGCGGTCGCGCCGGTGCGGAGCGCGCGGGACGTGCGCTGACGGATGGCGACGTACTCACGGAGCAACCCGCCCAGCCCCGCGTCCGGATCGCGGGTGACGCGACGCCGGGCGATGTGGATGGCGACGGCTTCTGCGGCAGTCAGCAGCGCGAACAGCGCCGTGCTGGCCAGCAGTATCGAGATCGGAACGATGACTCTGGTATCCAAAATCACGCGGCATCCTGGCGCGGTCGCCTAAGCCGGGTGACCTCCTTCTACGGTGGCGCTGCCCGTTGCGCGTTCGCGCGCCGGCACGCCGATGACTGTCGCTCCTGCGGGTACGTCGTCCACCACCACGGCGCCTGCGCCCGTTCGGGCGCCCGCGCCAAGCGTGACCGGGGCGACCATCACCGTGTCGCTGCCCAGGTGGACGCCATCGCCGATCACAGTGCGGTGCTTCTGCTCACCATCGTAGTTCGCGGTGATCGATCCCGCGCCCCAGTTGACGTCCGCGCCGACATCCGAGTCGCCAATATACGAGAAGTGTCCAATCGCCGTGCGCTCCCCGATCCGGGACGCCTTCACCTCGGCGTAATTGCCCAGGTGCACCTCGCGCTCCAGCGTGGAGCCCGGCCGGACGTGGCAGTAGGGCCCGACCGTGACGCCGCCCGCCAGGGTGGAGCCTTCCAGCGTGGATCCGCCGATCTCGCAGCCGTCGCCGATGACCATGTCTCGCAGGATCGCGTTCGGTCCGATGCGGCAGCCGCTCCCGATCGAGGTGCTGCCGACGAGGTGCGTGCCCGGGAGGATGACCGTGTCGGCCCCGACCTGCACGCGCGCATCGATGTAGATCGTCGGCGGATCCATCAGCGTCACGCCGTCACGCATGAGGCGGTCGCGGACGCGGTCGCGCAGGATGCGATCGGCCTGCGCTAGTTGCATCCGGTCGCCGACCTGCGCCACCTCGATTGCCTCGGTCACCTGGTACGCCTCCACACCCCCGCGCTCCACGGCGTACGCGAGTGGGTCGCCGAGCGAGTCCGTGCTCGGGGTCGGGTCGAGCCCGGCCAGGGTCTCCCAGAGCCACTGGGCGTCCGCGGCATACAGGCCGGCGTTCACCTCGGGCTGCCCGCGCATCGCCCCGGTCAGGTCGCGCTCGCGCACGATGCCCTGCACCAGGCCGTTGCGGCGCAGGATGCGCCCGAAGCCGTGCGGATCCGTGAGGTAGGCGGTAAGGAAGGTGAGCACACGTGATTCGCCCACGTGGCGACCCGCCAGCTCGCGCAGCGTGCGCGTGCTGATCAGCGGCATGTCCGCACGCAGGATGAGCACATTGCGGTGAGAGCCCGCCGAGGCGCGCGCGCGGAGCGCGGCGTTCGCGGAGCCCTGCGCGTCCTGTGCGTCCACAATCTCCACGCCGTCGCCCACCACGGCCGCCAGCGCCTCTCGCGGCGCACCCGCGACCACGACGATGTGATCGCAGCCGGCCTCGCGCAGCAGGTCGCACACCAGCCGCACCATGGGCACGCCCGCGACCTCGTGCAGCACGGTGGGGGTGGTGGACTGCATGTGGGAGGCGTCGCCCGGTGCGAGCACGAGCGCAGTCCAGCCTGCGAGCGAGGTGACCGCGGTGGTCTTGGGCGACGAGAGAGGTGGGGTGCCTGGCGTGCGGGTGGTCATCGCGTATTGAGCACCATCCACGCCCTGGCTCCCGTGGGAGCGGTGATCCCTCGGGCGGTCGAAATTGACCACCCTTAAGGCCCATTCTACACTCGCGATTCAGCCGACCTCCAGCATGCGGAACCCCGAAAAGAGCGCCCGCCCGTGACCATCGACGAGATCCGGCGAGCCTTCCTCGCGTACTTCGAGGCTCGCGGCCATCGCCGGATCCCCTCGTCCTCGCTGGTTCCGCACGGCGACCCCACGCTCCTCTTCACCACGGCCGGCATGGTGCAGTTCAAACCCTACTTCATGGGCCTGGAAGAGCCGCCGGCCCGTCGACTCACCTCGATCCAGCGCTGCTTCCGCACCACCGACGTGGAGGTGGTGGGCGACGAGAACCACCTGACGCTGTTCGAGATGCTGGGCAACTTCTCCGTGGGCGACTACTTCAAGCCTGAGGTGATCCCCTGGGCGTGGGAGTTCCTGACCGGCGTCCTGCAGATCCCGAGGGACCGCCTCTGGGCGACCGTCTTCACGGATGACGATGAGTCCGCGGCGATCTGGGCCTCCCTGGGCGTCCCGGCGGCGCGCATCCTGCGCTACACGGCGGACCAGGGGAACTGGTGGGGCCCGCCGGGCAACACCGGGCCGATGGGCCCCTGCTCCGAGATGCACTACGACTGGGGCAAGACCCCAGGCTGCGCCGACTGCGACGGCGACATCTGCCACCCGGACGTGGGGTGCGGCCGATTCCTGGAGATCTGGAACCTGGTCTTCATGACCTACTACCGCGAGGAGGACGGCTCG
>JAQCJS010000336.1 GCA_027592975.1 Chloroflexota bacterium | reverse complement strand
GAGAGGCAGGGAACGATGAAGGCAGCACGCCTGTACGAGGCCGGTCCACCGGAGAACCTGAAGATCGAGGACGTCCCCCAACCCGAGCCGGGCCCGAACCAGGTGCTGGTGAAGGTCGCTGCCGTCGGGGTCTGCGGTCACGATCAGTCCGACCGCAACGGCCTCACCCGGCCGCACGTCGGCCTCCCGGTGACTATCGGTCACGAGGTCGCGGGGACGGTGGTCGCCGTGGGTGACCGCGTCAACGGCTTCGCCGTGGGCGACCGCGTGGCCACGAAGCAGCAGACGCACTGCGGCGAATGCACCAACTGCCGCACCGGCCGCGAGATCCAGTGCGACCGCGGCCGCGTGTTCAACTACGGCGGCTGGGCGGAGTACGTGGCGCTACCAGCGCCGGGCCTGCTAAAGGTGCCGGACAACATCGACCTCAAGCTCGCCTCGGTCGTCGCGTGCGCGGTCGGCACCTCGCTGAACGCGCTGCGCAACGTGGGCGAGGTGAAGCCCGGCGAGAACGTGCTGATCACGGGCGCGGGCGGCGGCCTGGGCCTGCACGGCATGCAGGTGGCGAAGGCGCTCGGCGGCCGCGCCGTCGCGGTCACCTCGTCCCCGTCGAAGGTGGACCGCCTGCGCGAGTTGGGCGCGGACGATGTGGTGGTCGCGGAGGGCCGTGACTACTGGGAGGCGATCGTGAAGGCCACGAACGGTGGCCCGCAGGTGGTGCTGGACAACGTGGGGCACCCCGACCTGTTCAGCCCGATCTTCCGATCGCTCCCCCGCAAGGCGCGCTACGTGTTCACCGGCCAGGTCTACCGCGAGAAGATCGACCTCTACCCGGCGTTCCTCTTCGGCAAGGAGACGCAGATCCGCGGCGCGGGCCCCGGCAGCATGGCGGATTTCGCCGACTCGCTGCAGCTCGTCTCCGAGGGCAAGGTGACGCCGGTCGTCGACGCGATGGCGCTGGACGACGCGGTCGAGGCGAACCGCCGGCTGGACGCGAGCAACTTCATCGGCCGTGGGGTGCTGATCCCGTAGTGGCGAACGACGAGAGCACTCGAGACGTGCGAGCCGCCGTGCAGCGCTGGCTGGACGGCACCGTCGCCGCGGACGCGGATCTGCTGGACGGCCTGGTGACGGCCGACTACACGTTCACGCACGCCAGCAACGGGAACGTGGACACGCGCGAGGAGTGGCTGGACTCGTTCCGCAGCGGGCGGCGTCGCTACCACCAGTGGACGATCAAGGATGAGACCTACCGCGTCTACCCGGGTGTGGTGACGCTGCAGGGGACGGGCCACCAGGAGATGGGCGACCCCGTCCGGAACCTGGAGACCCACTTCCTCTGCGTCTGGGTGAACAACGGCGGCGCATGGATGTGCGCCACCTGGCAGGCGACGCAGTACCCGCTGGCGTAGCGGGACGCGCCCCGCATGACCATCCAGCAGCGCCGCCCTTCCGGGCGGCGCTGCCGCGTTCGACTCCCCCCGGGGGCACCGGGCGCGCTACACGAATACCAGGCTCGGAGCGTGGCGTCCGCGGTTCTGCGCCGGGAGCGTAGGGGCCCCCGGGGCGGGGGGGCTTGGGATCGTCTGGTCACCAGGGCCTGGCCCGTCGCTCGGCCAGACACGCTGGGTCGCCATCATCCAGATCAGCGCACCGAGCAGGATGACGGCGATCGCGATCGGGATCAGCGCGACGGCTCGGCTCGATCCCGCCCGTTCGCCGCCGGGAGTACCTCGCACCATTCGACCACCCCTCTCGGAACCACGTCAGGACGCGACCGGGATCCACGGTCCAGGGCAGCATCGACTTCGGCTCGGCCCCGCCAGCGGGGGCACACTGCCCGGTTCCACCTCGCCGCCCGTGCCGCCTCGCCCCCACGCCCTTCACTTCTCCCCAACACGGTGGGCGCACCGCGCTCACACCGAGGTCACGGGCAGGCGCATACCGCGTGCCGATCGCGTGTCGGAGATGCGGAGAGGAATGCGAGGTGCCCGCGCGAGGGTGCAAGGCCCGTGCTATCGTCCCGCCGCTGAAGGGGCGTGAAGGCAATGGCAACGATCCAGACGATCAGTGGGCCGAAGGACACCGCCGACCTCGGGCCGACGCTGTCGCACGAGCATCTCTCGAGCAGCATGGGCGGCATGGACCGCACGGGCATGTACGATCAGAACGCGGCGGTGCGCCGCAGCCTGGAGGCGCTCCGGCAGGCATACGAGGCCGGCATCCGCACGGTGATCGATTGCACCCCGGTCGACCTCGGCCGTGACGCGGGGCTGTTCGCACGCGTGGCGCAGGAGACGCAGGTCACGGTGATCTGCGCGACCGGGCTCTACCGCTGGGTGCCGCTGTCCTACAACGCCTGGGACGCGGCCGGCGCGGCGGTGTTCCTCCTGCGCGAGATCAACGGCGGGATCGAGGGCGGCCCGATTCGTCCCGGGATCATCAAGATCGCGTGGGACGTGGAGTACCAGCTGGAGCCGTTACGCGTGCAGATGGAGAAGATGGCCCGCGGCGCGGCGCGCGCGGCGAAGGCCGCCGGC
>JAQCJS010000335.1 GCA_027592975.1 Chloroflexota bacterium | reverse complement strand
GGTGATGGCGGCGGTGGAGGAGGCGCTGAATCGCGGCACCCACTTCGGCGCCAGCCACGAGCTGGAGATCGCATGGGGACAGCAGGTGATCGATATGGTGCCGTGCGCGGAGCGCGTGCGATTCACCTCGTCCGGCACCGAGGCGACGATGATGGCGCTGCGCCTGGCGCGCGCCTACACCGGCCGCGAGCGCGTGGTGAAGCTGGACGACCACTTCCACGGCTGGCACGACCTGGTGGTCGGCCGCCTGGGCCCGGACGACGCGCGCCCGCACTCCGTGGGCGTCCCGGACGGCTTCTACGACTCCCTCACCATCGTCCCCTCGGGCGACGTGGCGGCGCTGGAGCAGGCGCTCGCCGGGCGCGATGTCGCCGCCGTGATCCTGGAGCCCACGGGCGCGCACTGGGGCACACACGTCCTGCCCCCCTCCTACCTACACGAACTGCGCCGCCTCACCCGCGAGACCGGCACCCTGATGATCATGGACGAGGTGATCACTGGCTTCCGCATGGCCCCCGGGGGTGCCTCGCAGCGCTACGGAGTGACGCCGGACCTCTCGTCGTTCGCAAAGATCGTCGCGGGCGGGATGCCGGGCGGCTGCGTCGCGGGACGCGAGGAGATCATCAACTACCTGGAGATGCGTGAGAACGACGCCGACTGGAACGGATCCAAGCGCGTCAGCCACCAGGGGACGTTCAACGCGAACCCGGTCTCCGCCGCCGCCGGGATCGCCGCCCTCAAGATCATCGCGGAGCAGGACGACTGTGCCCGCGCGGACGCCACCGCCGCCGCGATCGTGCGCGGCGTGAACGACCTCTTTGCCCGGGAGTCCGTCCCCGGGTCGGCGTGGGCCGTCTCCTCCATGTGGCACATGAACCTCGGCTACGACGCGCCGCGCCCCCGGGACGTGGAGTGGGACGTGGAGGCGCAGCCGGAGGGCATCGCCCCCGCGCTGATGCGGCCCTTCCGGCAGGCGCTGTACAACCACGGGGTGGATCTGATGGGCAACGGCGGCATGGTCTCCAGCAGCCACGGCGACCGCGAGGTCGCCGACGCCGTGGCCGCCGTGGGCGCCGCCGTGGCCGATCTCCGGGCCGAGGGACTCCTGGGCTAGCGCCCGGAGGTTCTTTTTTCGAATCGGCCTCAGATTCGGCTCAGGTTCAGCCCCACGCGCTGTTGCAATACGTCTGTGATTATTGTGGTGTCCGAGGGGGTGGCCGGAGCCTCCCTGCCCTGACATACTCCCGGGCGTGCGGAGACAACTTCTGAAGGCGCTGGCGCGCTCGGTGCGCCGTGCGGCCCTTCTCACGACTCTGAGTCTGACGGGTGCCCTAGCCATTGGTGTGGGGGGATTCGTGACGTCGACCGAGGCGCAGCACGCCCTCGCCTCCGCACTTCCCACATCTGCCGACGCCCCACCGTCCGAGTCGGCGCGCGCCACCGCCGCCGTCCGGTCGGGGGCCGAGCCCCCTACCCCCGGCGTGGCCGTGTCTGAGCATCCGTCCGAGACATCTCGCACCACCCCGGCGGTCGAGTCGCCCGTGGTGACCGCATCTGAAGACGTGGTTCGTACGGCCCGCGTGATTCCGCCGGACGCCGCCACGCCTCCACTCCATGCCGGTGACCGCGTCAACGCCACCGTCTCGTTCTACTACTGCGAACTGGGCGGGGTCTCGCCCTCCGCGGGCGACGGCGGCGGCTTCTGCGGCGCCATGCGGGACGGCAGCGTGGTCTACAACGGCGCCGCCGCCTGCGACTACGTCTACCTGGGCCAGCGCTTCCGGATCGAGGGCGACCCGTTGCGCCGCATCTACCGCTGCGCGGACACCGGCAGCGCCGTCCACGGGCAGCACCGCGACATCTGGTTCAGTTCCAGCGACGAAGGCTGGAAGTGGCAGCGGACCGTGGGCCAGAACGCGACGATCGAGATCGTTCCGTAGCGCGCAGCGCCCTCAACAGGATTGCGGCGTCCAGATACGCCCGCCTTCGACATCAGATCTAGACCGACGTTTCACCCATTGTTCACAGTCGGTGCTTGTCCGAGTCCCGGACAGAAGAGAAGATGATCTCGTGACCTAACGCACAAACTGGGTGTGTGACGCGGCGTCACCTCCTTGTACGGTTCGGAAGCGAGATCCAATTCAATGAGCATTGAGCGCGACACTTCGACTCGGTCGGACGTGGGACTGCGGATCCGCGAATGGCGGCTTCGTCGAGAGTTGTCCCAGGCCGAGGTCGCTCGGCTGGCCGGCATTACCCAGGCATCGCTCTCCAACTATGAGAACGGCAAGCGTGACCTACCGCTGAGCACCCTGCTCGGCGTGGCGCGCGCGCTCAACGTCTCCGTCGGGGATCTGCTGGACCTGCCGGACGTCATCATCGTGCGGGACTCCGTCCTCGGCCGTGCGGTGGAGCAGCTCCAGACGCGCGTCCCGGCGGGCGTGGGATCGTACGCGGCTTCGTAACGGGCACCGGCGCTGGGCTGGCCCTGTTCGCAACGTGATTGAGAGGCCCCGCATGCGGGGCCTCTCCGTTGCTGGTC
>JAQCJS010000334.1 GCA_027592975.1 Chloroflexota bacterium | reverse complement strand
CGGCTACACCGCGCTCGCCGTATTCGGCGGCGGCACGGTCGCGCAGCTCGAGGTGGCCGCGCGTGAGGCAGGCGCGACAGGGGTGTGGGCGCAGGACTCCGCGGGGCGGTTCGTGCTGCTGGTGGTGGACGGCCCGGCCTTCATCAACGAGCCGTTCCGCGCGGCCTTCGCCGCCGGCCTGGCCGGAAGCACCGCCGTCACGCTCGCGCGGTAAGCAAGGGCATACGGGTCACGGCCGGTACACTGGCTGCATGCTGTTTGCCGAACGCTTTCATGACCCCATCCGCCGCGGCACGATCACGCTGACGGTCCGCCGCTGGAAGCGCCCGCAGGCGCGCACCGGCGGCGTCTATCGCCTCTTCACCGGCGGCTTCATCGAGGCGACCGCCGTGGATGTGATCGAGCCGCGCGTGCTGGACGACATCGACGCGATCGCGGCGGGCTTCAACTCCGCGCGTGAGCTGCTCACCGAGCTGGAGCCGTTCGAGGGCGACCTGTACCGCATCGCGTTCCGCTATCGCGGCGACATGCAGGACGAGCGCGCGCTGCTTGCTGCGGACGATGCGCTGAGCGAGGACGACCGCGCGGCGATCGCAGAACGCCTGGCGCGCATGGACGGCGGCGGGCGCGGCGCCTGGACGATGGATCTCCTGCGGCTGATCGCCGAGAACGAGGGCACTCGCGCGGCCGACCTCGCCGAGCGCGTGGGGCGCGAGGTGGTGCGCTTCAAGGCGGACGTGCGCCGCCTGAAGTCGCTGGGCCTCACCGAGAGCCTGGAGGTCGGGTACCGCCTCAGTTCGCGCGGACGTGCACTCCTGCGACCGGCCGAAGCACCCGACGCCTCCGCCTCGTAAGCCGCGGTACCCCTGTTGCTTGGAGGCTTCGAACGCACGCGAACGTCACGCGAAGCGTAGGGAATGCGACGGTGCTGCTATGCCCGTGCCGTGCATCATCGGGGTTACCCTCAGGCTCCGCGACACCGGACTTGAACTAGAAATGACCTCCTCTGCCTCGACCCCACTACCCTTCGACCTGATCTCCTACCTTTCCAGCACCGGATCCGGGAACGGGACCGGTATCGCGTTCCTCGATCGTGATGCGCGCATTCTCTTCGCCAGCGACGGCGCAGCCGTCGTCTGTGGTCTGCCCCCGGGCAACCACGTGGGCCGGCGGCTCTCCGATCTGTGGCCGGACGCGTGGCAGCGCATGGCGGATCGCTTCGCCCGCGTGCTGTCCGGTGAGCCCGTGGACTTCGATGTGTCGATCGCCCACCCGAGCGACTCGCGAGGCACGCGCACCTGTCACGTGTACTGGTCGCCCGTCACCAGCGGCGGTGAAGTCGTGGGCGTCGCGGCCAGTGTGATGGACGTGACGGATGTCCGCGAGACCACCGCGCGCGAGCGAGAGCTGACCGCCCGGCAGGCGACCCTGCGGCTCATCGCGAACGCCGCGCTCTCGGACGCTCCAGCGGAGGTGGTGTTCGATGCCGCGCTGGCCGCGCTGCAGCGTCACCTGCGGCTCCCGCTGGTACGCGCGATGCGCATTGCACCTGGTTCCGGTCAGTTGAACATCTTCGTCGAGGCCGGGTGGGACGCGTCGATCATGCGCGCGAACCCGATCGGGCCGCGCAGTGGCTCGTTCGCGGACTACGTGCTGACCCACCCGGTCACCGTGGAGTTCAACGACCTGCCGTCGGAGCACCGCTTCCGGCGGCCCGCGGTCTTCCTGGCGCACGGGGTCCGCAGTGGGCTTGGTGTGCGCATCAGCGCGGGGCAGCGTGTGTGGGGGCACCTGGGCGCATACGACCGCCGCACTCGCCACTTCGACTGCGACGAGATCGCCTTCATCGAGGAGGTCGCCGCGATCCTCGGGCTCATGGTGCAGGAGCGTGACTCGCGGGCGTTCCGCGAGGAGGTGCTATCCATGGCATCGCACCAGATGCGCACGCCGCTGACCAGCGTCATCGGACTGGCACAACACCTCCAGCGGCGTGTGGCGCGTGGCCGCATGGAGTCCATCCCCGAGCTCCTGGATCTCCTGGTCGCCGAGGCGTTCCGGCTGAACGAGGTGCTGGACCGGTGGAACGAACTGGCCGCGGCGGAGTCGTACCACGAGGCGTTCGCCAGCGATCCCGTGGACGTGTGCGAGGTGGTTGCCGGGCGTGTGGAGCAGTTCCGATCCAGGTACCCGGAGATGCACGTCGTGGAGCGGTACCCCGACTCCCCCGCGACGGTCGCCTCGGACGGGGAGCGCATCGGTGAGATCGTCGACAACCTGCTGGAGAACGGGCGCAAGCACGGCGGCGGGGAGATCGAGATGATCACGGAGCGCGTGGACGGGGGCGTGGCGCTGCACTGCCTGGATCACGGTTCCGGCGTGCCCCCGGAGAGCGCGCCGTTCATCTTCGATCGGTTCTTCCGCGGCGCATCCACGGCAGAGCACGCCGGCATGGGGCTGGGCCTCTACATCTCGCGGATGCTCGCGGAGGGGCTGGACGGCACGCTGGACGTGACGAGCTTGCCCGGCGAGGGGGCCCGGTTCACC
>JAQCJS010000333.1 GCA_027592975.1 Chloroflexota bacterium | reverse complement strand
CAGGCGCTCGTCCGAGCCGCGGGCCGCGTGCGCGATGCCCTCGACACGCTCCCCTCGACGACCGACGCCCGCGCGCTGCCCGATGCGCCGTCGCCGGATGATCTCCTGCTGGCGGTCACCGGCGGCGTGGGGGTGAAGGCGTGCGTCATCCCGTTCTGGGGCGGCGAGACGGCGCCCGTGACGCGCCGCATCGACCAGCCGTAGCCCGAACCACTCCCGCCCGGGGCGCGAAGGGCGCACACTCGACCCGAGGCGGCGATGCCGCCAGCGTCGCCCGATGGCGAGGATCGCATGGCAGCCGCACACACCCGTGCCTACCGCAACGGCGCGCTGGAGTCCGAGGACTTCCCGCTATCAGAGGTGTCCGATCACCTGGCGCGCCCGGACACCTTCGTCTGGATCGACTTCCTCGACGCGACGCGCGCGGACCTCGAGGAACTCGCCGAGGAGCTGGATCTCCACGAACTGGCGGTCGACGACGCCCTGAGCCCGCACCAGCGGCCGAAGCTGGACCGCTACGAGTCGCACCTGTTCCTCGCCGCGCACTGGCTCGCCGTGGATCCAGCCACGGCCGCGCTGCGCGTGACCGAGGTGGACACGTTCCTGAACGCCCGCTGGCTGGTCACCGTGCGCAAGAACGCGGGCTTCGATATCGGCTCGGCGGTCGCCCGCTGGGACCGCACGCCCGGTCTGGCGCAGCACGGCGTGAGCTACCTGCTCTACGGGCTGCTCGATGTGATCGTGGACGGCTACTTCGACGCCGTGCAGGTCTTCGACGACTACTACGACGAGGTGAGCGAACAGATCTTCGAGGAGCACCCGCTCGACCCGTCCGAGCAGCGGCGCTGGTTCCAGACGCGCCAGGCCCTCGTCCGTTTCCATCGCCTGGTCACGCCGCTCCGGGAGGCGGTGAGCTCGCTGATGCGCCGGGAGCACACCGCCGTCGCGGAGGATCTCTACCCGTACTACCAGGACGTGTACGACCACATCCTTCGCGTGTCCGAGGCGACGGATGCCCTTCGCGACCTGGTCGGGACGATCGTGGAGACGAACATCTCGCTGCGGGACTACCGGCAGAACCAGATCGTGAAGCAGGTCACCAGTTGGGCGGCGATCATCGCCGTGCCCACGCTGATCACGGGCTACTACGGGATGAACGTGCCCTACCCCGGGTTCGCGGAGCCGTGGGGCGCGTGGGCCGCCACGGTGCTCACGCTGGGGCTGTCCGGGGCGCTATATCTCCTGTTCCGCCGCCGGGACTGGCTGTAGCCGCCTGCGCGAGCGCTCACGGCGGCGCGGTGGTAGATTCCCCGCCCGCCCGCTCGCAGAGGAGGCCACCGTTGGTCGTCGCCGTACTGTTCGTCCTGGGACTGGTGTTGCTGGTCGTGGGAGCGGAGGCGCTCGTGCGAGGCGCATCGCGGCTGGCCGCCTCAGTCGGGATCTCACCGCTGGTCGTCGGACTCACGGTGGTCGCCTTCGGCACCAGTGCGCCGGAGCTCGCGGTGAGCGTGGCGTCCGCCTTCACGGGGAACGCCGACGTGGCGATGGGGAACGTGGTCGGCAGCAACATCTTCAACGTGCTGTTCATCCTGGGATTCGCCGCCCTGGTCGCCCCGCTCATCGTCCAACAGCAGCTCGTCCGGTTCGATGTGCCGGTGATGATCGGCGTCTCGGTGCTGCTGGTCGTCCTGTCGCTGGACGGGAACCTCGGCCGCCTGGACGGCGCGCTGCTGTTCGGCGGCATCTTGGCGTACACCGCCTGGGCGATCATCACGAGCCGCCGCGAGACGAAGGCGGTGCAGGAGGAGTACGCGCAGGAGTTCGGGGAGACCGACCGCACGGCCGGCCGGATCGCCTACGACATCGGCCGCGTGCTCGCCGGCCTCGTGATGCTGGTGCTCGGCGCTGACTGGTTCGTGGACGGCGCGGTCGCCGTTGCCGAGGCGTTCGGGATCAGCAGCCTGGTCATCGGCCTCACCATCGTCGCCGCCGGGACCTCGATGCCTGAGTTGGCGACGTCCGTGGTCGCCAGCCTCCGCGGGGAGCGCGACATCGCCGTCGGGAACGTCGTCGGCAGCAACATCTTCAACATCCTCGCCGTGCTCGGCCTCTCCTCGCTCGTCGGCCCGGCCGGGGTCGATGTCGCGGATCAGGCGCTGCGCGCGGACATCCCGATCATGGTCGGCGTGGCCCTCGCCTGCCTGCCGGTGTTCTTCGCCGGGTACATCATCACCCGCTGGAACGGCCTGCTCTTCGTCGGGATGTACGTGGCCTACCTGGGGTACCTGTATCTGAACGCCACGGGGCATGCCGCGCTTGGCACGTTCACCGCAGTCATGGTGTGGGGCGTCGTGCCCCTGGTCGCCGTGGTGCTCGCGGTCGCCGCGCTGCGAGCGGTGCGCGAGGGACGCCGGGAGACGGCCGCGCCTTAGCCTTCGCGCGTGGCGCGGGCTACGCCTCCGGCCACTCCCAGCGCACCACGGGCGCGCGGCGGGCGCCTTCTTTCGGCAGCACGCCCTCCGCGCGGTAGCCGAGGTAGACGTAGCCGACGATCCGGTCGTGCGGC
>JAQCJS010000332.1 GCA_027592975.1 Chloroflexota bacterium | reverse complement strand
GTGCCGGTCCCGCCGGTTCCGCTGGTTCCGGGGGCGGCCGTCGTGGCGGCCACGGGCTCTCCCGATCCTGGCGTGGGCGTCGGGGAGGCGGCAGGGGAGGAGGTACCTCCGCAGGCGACCAGGGTTGCCGCCAGCACACCGGCGGCGATCAACACGACAGGACGGGGCAGGCGCATGGCGTCACCTCGATCGGGGGCTGCCGGTGGGACGGCGGGATGAGAACGATGCTACCGGATCGCGGGCGATGGCCGGGCTGGACTGGCGTTGTCCGCGTGTCGGCTAGGAGGCCCGGCCCAGCGCCAGCCCGCCGACCATGGCGATCAGGCCGAGCACGACAGTTCCGATGAGCAGTGCGAGGGCGACGATCCAGCGCCCGGCCTCGGCGTGCTCGACGACGTCCCACATGAACGAGGAGAACGTGGTGAAGCCGCCGAATACCCCGATCCCAAGGCCGGCCGCCACGGGGCGTGGGATCCAGGTGAAACGTGACTCGATCAGTCCCAGCAGCAGGCCGAGGCCGAACGCGCCGATCAGGTTCACCAGCAGCGTCCCGGTGCCGCCCACGCGCAGCGACTGCGTGATCCACGTGGAGAGCGCGTAGCGGAGCACGGAGCCGAGTGCTCCTCCCGTCGCGATGGCGATCACTACGGACATGCGCACTCCTCGCCCCTCTGGCCGCGCGTGCGGCGCCTGTCGCTGCGAGTCTGGCACGCGCGTGGGTGGGATGCACACGAAGCGACCCCCGTGCGGGGGTCGGGGGAGGCCGCGGAACGGCGGCCCGCCGGTGTGCCTGGTGTATTGGTGGTGGAGCCGAGGGGATTCGAACCCCTGACCTCGACACTGCCAGTGTAGCGCTCTACCAACTGAGCTACGGCCCCACGCCCGGCGCCGCGGCCGGATCGTGAGTGTACGGGCCGATTCCGCTACTGGTCTAGCCTCCGCTCCCGGCGCGCCTCGCGATCGCCCGGGTCACCAGCGTGGGGACGTCCGTGGTGATGGCGTCCACGCCGAGGTCGAGCGCCCGCTCGATGTCCGCAGGGGCGTTCACCGTCCACGTGCCGACCAGCAGGCCGCGCTCGTGGGCTTCGTGCACGGCGGATGGCGTGAGAGCCCCCAGGCTCGGGTTGATCCCCGCCAGCCGGAGGCGCGCGGCGACCTCGATCGCGTCCTCCAGGTCACGGACCCACGTCGGCTGCGGCGCCACGGACAGGTAGACCCGTGCGCCGGGACAGGCGTGGCGCAGCAGCGCGGCGTCCTCCGGCGGGTGCGCCGTGAACCACGTCCACGCCTCGGCGTCCGCCGCGCGCACTTCCGCGGCGATCGCCGCCTCCAGCCCGCGCATCGGCAGATCGATCTCGATCGCGATCCGCCCGCCCAACGCCCGCAGCGCCTCCGTGAGCGTGGGCACGCGCTGGGGCGGTGACGTCCCGAACGGGTCGAGCACCGTGAGCGCGCGCACCTCCTCCAGCGTGACGGCGTCAATGCGGCGCGGGTCGCCGGTGGTGCGCTCCAGCGTCTCGTCGTGCAGCAGCACCAGCGCGCCGTCGCGGGTCGCGCGGATGTCCACCTCCACGGCGGCACAGCCATCGCGCACGGCCGCCTCCATGCCGGCGAGCGTGTTCTCCGGGGCGTCGCCAGCGTTCGTGCGGTGCGAGACGACCTCGATGGGGCGAGCGGGGCGGGGCGGGCGAGCGGGCAGGGACATCGCGCCTCCTCGGGGCGAGGGTACGGGCGTTATGGCGTTATGGGACGAAGGTGACTCGGGCGGTGGTGACCGCCTCCCAGATCGACTCCGCGAGGAACGGCCCGGGCGCGGTCTGGTTCGTCGCGCTGGCAAGGAGCGACATAATCACCGCCCAGGTCGCGAACCCGGCGAGGTTGGCGATGAACACCTCGCTCCCGGTGCGGCCGGAGGCCCGCTGGATCGCGATCTGCGTGGCCGCGACCCACGCCGCCAGCGCCGTCAGTCCGATGCCGAAGGCGATCGGGCGGATCGTCATCAACAGCGCCAGCGCCAGCGGGATCGAGGCGAACCCGGCCGCCCGCAGCAGCGCCCCCACGTCCACGGGCACGCGCGCCATCCGGTTCAGCACGGCGTAGGCGACGATCAGCCAGGCGACCCACGCGGCGCTCGCGAAGCCGGTGCCCAGCACCACGCTCCTCAGCAGGACGCCCCAGCGGTCGCCGAGCCCGCTCATCACCCACCACGCCCAGCCGCCGAGCCCCAGCATCGCGAGGCTCGTGACCGCCACCAGCACGGCCGGCAGCGTGGCCGCCGGATCCAGCCGCACCTCGTCCAGGACGCGGAAGTCCAGCGTCGCGAGGCGTCGCAGCCGGCGGAGCGTGGTGAGCATGGGTCTCCTCGAGGGGACTCGCGCGGCGAAGGCGCGGCGCGGACGGGCGGGGCCGGTCGGGGAGTGGCGACATGGTAGCGCGACGCGCGGCGCCGTGCGGGAGGGCGAGGGGCTACAGGGGCCGCTTCAGCGGCATCCCCGGGCGGCGTGGGTAGCGGTCGTCCAGCGGCCCGTTCCGCCGGACCAGGTACACGCGCTGCGGGGGCACGTCG
>JAQCJS010000331.1 GCA_027592975.1 Chloroflexota bacterium | reverse complement strand
TGGAGGGTGCTGGGCGGTGAACGGCGAGCGGCCATGCCCGTCCTGCGACGGACGCGCGCTGTGGGCGCCCGGGAGGCCGTGCCCCCCCTCGTCCCGTGGCGCACAGCCGCCGCCATCGCCACCGTGGCCATCGTCTTGGCGCTCGCCGCGTGGCTGCTCCTCCCCGGCCTCCTCTCCGACGACCGCGCAGCAGAGCTGACAACTGCCATCGCCTCCGCAGAGGCCCAGCTGGACCTGGCCGCCTCCGTCGGCACCCCGGACCAGCAACGGACGGCCCTCCAGAACGCGCTCGTCCAGGCGGAACGCGCCCGAGCGCTCGCGCCGGACGACGCTCGCATCCCGCAGATCGTTGCAGAGGCAGAAGCACGCCTGCAGGCCCTCGACGCGATCACGCCTGTCGAGTCGCTCGACGCGGTGCTGACGTTCGAGGGCGCCGTAACGTCACCCATTAAGCCGCGGGAGATTGTGACCGGTGGCGGGTTCCTGTGGCTCAGGGAGTCCGGCGGGGGGCGTGTGGTCCGCGTCAACCCCAGCGGCAGCGATACTGGCAGCGCCGATGACCCGCTCGAGGTCTACCGGGCGGGCGAGCCCTACGGTGACGTCACGGCCAGCGATCCGCTCGCGATCGCCTGGGACGCATCCACGTCGCGGCTCTTCGTCGTTGACAGCGCCCACCAGCTGTTCGCGATCACCGCCGCCGGGGACGTGGACCAACTCCCGCTGCGCGACGCATCGGAGCTCCGCTCCGTGGCAGCGATCGCCGTCTACCTCGGGAACCTCTACATCCTGGACCCCACCGGCGGCCAGGTCTGGCGCTATCTGCCGGCCGCGGACGGCTTCGACTCGGAGCGCTCGGGCATCCTCGGCGGCGTGGAATTGGAGGGCGCCTCCGCGCTCGCCGTCGACGGCCAGGTGTTCGTCCTCGATCCACCCGCCCTCCGGCGTTTCGTGCAGGGCCGCGAGCAGGAGCCAATGCTTCAGGGGATCGACGAGGCGCCGCTCGCCGCGGTGGGGCTCGTCGAGGATATCCTGCGCGAAATCCTCTACCTGGCGGACCGCGGCGGAGGGCGCATCGTCGCCTCAGACCGTGGCGGCGCGTTCCTCCGCCAGTATCGCCACCCGGACTTCATCGACCTCCGCGGGATCGCCGTCGCCCCGGACGGCACCTTCATCTTCGTGCTCACCGGTACCGGCATCGCCCGTTTCGCGGTCACCCCTCAATAGCGCGGGCAATAGCGCCGGCCATGGCGCCGTCCGTCCGGAGGCCGCTGACAGCCTCGCTCTCTACACTGAACCGCATGCGCATTCTCGGCATTGAGACCTCGTGCGATGAGACCGCCGCCGCCGTGCTCTCCGGCGGCGGTCCGGCCGAGCTGCTGACCATGCACTCTTCCGTGGTGGCGAGCCAGGTGGACCTCCACGCCATGACTGGCGGGATCGTCCCGGAAGTGGCGGCACGCGCACACCTCGCCGCGCTCGTCCCGGTGGTCCGGCAGGCGCTCGCCGATGCCGGATGCGGCTGGGACGACCTCGGCGCGATCGCCGTCACCGCCGGCCCCGGCCTCCCCGGCGCCCTCCTCGTCGGGTTCAACGCAGCGCGCGGCCTTGCCTACGCGCGCGGGCTCCCGCTGATCCCCGTCGACCACATTGAGGGCCATGTCGCTGCCAACTGGATCGGAACCGGCGACGCGGGGACGGCGCCACTGCTCCCGGCGCTCGCGCTCATCGTCTCGGGCGGTCACACCGAACTGCTGCTGATGGCGGCACCGGACGCCGCCGGCCGCACGCCCTTCACGCGCCTTGGCGGCACGCGCGACGACGCCGCGGGCGAGGCGTTCGACAAGGTCGCCCGGCTGCTGGACCTGCCGTACCCGGGCGGACCGCCGATCTCCCGGCTCGCCGCTACCGCGACCGTCCGCCAGACACGGCTCCCGCGAGCGTGGATGCGAGGGAGTGACGACTTCTCGTTCTCCGGCCTGAAGACGGCGGTCGCGCAGATGGTGGCCTCACCTGACGCGCCACCCGCGGCCGAGGTCGCGTGGGCCTTCGAGGAGTCGGTGTGCGACGTGCTCGCCCGGAAGGCGGCGCGGGTCGCGGAGCGCGAAGGTGTCGCCTCGTTGCTCGTCGCGGGCGGCGTGGCCGCCAACCGCCGGCTGCGCGAGCGGATCCGCGAGGAGGCGACGGTGCCGGTGCACATCCCGCCGCCCGCACTCTGCACCGACAATGGCGCGATGATCGCCGCGGCGGCGTTCCGACACCTCGATGAGACCGTCGCGCCCGAGTCGCCCCTCGACATCTTCAGTACCGCCGTCCGCCGCGCCCGCTCGGCGACGAGCCCGGGCATGCCGCGCTAGCGCGGCATCCTCACAACGTCCTCCTGCCGCGCCGGGACAGGTGCTGAGAGCGGACAGACCCCGCAGCCGCCCCGTGTGCACCAGAGGTCCTGCAGGTGCAGCAGGCCCTGTGCGTAGAGTGCGCCTGCATGCACGCCTGCGGCACTGACGCGAGTCCCCTGAACGCCACCGCGGTCGGCGTCACTCACACTGGCAATAACCGCCTCGAGGAA
>JAQCJS010000330.1 GCA_027592975.1 Chloroflexota bacterium | reverse complement strand
GAGGCGCTGCGCTTCGTTGAGGACGAGCTGATCGGCCGCGCGGAGATCGTGGGCGTCGCGCGCGACGAGATCGAGCTGGACTAGCGGCCCGGGGTGAGTGCCGCCCGGCTCTGCTCGCTGATCCCCCGGACGCAGAGAAGCGCCCCGCGGGGACGGGGCGCTTCTCGAAAGGTTCGACCGGGATTCCCGCTGTCGGGGGAGGGGGTCCCTGAGCGGGCGGTCTACCGTGCTAGAACCGCGTCTGGATGGCGATCTTCTCGAAGGCGTCGCGACGAGCGTCGCGGGCGACTTCGGCGAACGTCGGCACCGAGCGGGTGCCGCGCGCGACGATCGCGTTGTACATGCGGGTTACGGCCGTGGTCTCAGTCATCATTCGGTTCCTGCTCTTCTCCGGTCCGGCCAGAGCCTACACCCCAACCGTCCAGACTTCCTTCGAGACCTCTGCGGTGTGCGATGTCTCGATGTCAATAGTCTCGCGCCGCGCCGGCCGCTTCGCAAGTGAATGTGCGCACAATCACGTAAATTCCACGTTAAATCCGCCCGCGAGCGCCGAAACTCGCTCCTTCAGGTTCAGGGAGAACCCTCGGATCGGTGCGGGAGAACCCTGAGACGAGGATCTACGGCCGGGCGAGCGCCTCGACCGGGGTGCAGAGGAGGTCGTACGGGAGCGCACCGTCCACCCGCACGCGCACCATTGTCCCCATCGGGTAGGTGCCCTTCACCAGCGCCAGGCCGTCCACCTCCGGCGCGTCGCGCACCGTGCGGCCGATGACGATCGGCTCCACGCTCTGCGAGGTGCCCGGCTCCCGCGACTCCACCAGTACGTCCACCTCGCGCCCGACCTGCGTCTTGTTCGAGGCGTGAGAGATGCCCTGGGCCAGCTCCATCAGCCGGCCGTACCGCTGCTGCTTCACCTCCTCCGGCACCTGATCCGGGTAGGCCGCGGCGGGAGTGCCGATCTGCGGGGAGTAGGTGAACGCGCCGACGTGGTCGATCGCGTACTCCTCCACGAAGCGGAGCAGCTCGCGGAACTCCGCCTCCGTCTCGCCCGGGAAGCCGACGATGAACGTGGAGCGCAGCGTCACGTCCGGGATCGCGCGGCGGATCGTCTCGATGCTCTGGCGCGAGCGGGAGAGCGTGGGACGCTTCATGCGCCGCAGCACGGAGTCGCTGCCGTGCTGCAGCGGCATGTCCAGGTACGGCACCACGTTCGGGAGCGAGGCCATCGCCTCCGCGAGGCGCGGCGTGACGCGGCCGGGGTAGGCGTACATCAGCCGGATCCACGGCACCTCGGGCACGCCCGCGCTCAGCTCCTCGAGCATCGCGGCGAGGCCGTCTCGACCGCCCTCGTCCTCGCCGTAGGCGGTGGAGTCCTGCGCGACCAGCACCAGTTCCTTCGCGCCGGCGGCGGCGTACATCCGTGCCTCCGCGATCAGCTGGCGCGCGGGCGCGGAGTGCATCCCGCCCTTGATCGTGGGGATGATGCAGAAGGTGCACGGCCGGTCGCAGCCGTCGGAGATCTTCAGGTAGGCGCTGGGCGCGCCCAGCACGGGCAGCCCGCGGTCGGGGATGTCGAACGTCTCGCTCGCCGCGCCGATCGAGGCGGCGATCTCGTCCCACTGCTCCACGCCGAACGCGGCGTCGATGTTCGGGACGGCGCGGCGCACCTCGTCCTCCGCGATCTGCGTCATGCAGCCGACCACGTAGAGCTTCTGGTCCGGGCGGCGTGCGGCGTCCAGCTGGCGCACCACGGCCACGGACTCGTCCTTCGCGGCGTCGATGAACCCGCAGGTGTTCACCACCAGCAGATCCGCCTCCTCCGGCGCGGTGACGGCCAGGTGCCGCCCCGTGCGCAGCGCCTGCTCCAGGCGCATGGAGTCCACGGTGTTCTTCGCGCAGCCCAGGGTGACGAGGTGGTACTTCACAAGGATCCAGTCTACGGGTGCGAACCGCCCACGCCTAACGGCGGTCGCTCAGTGCGAGTGCACCCACCGGACAGATCTCTCACTATGCCCCCCGCAAGCACGCGCGGCAGCCATGCGTGCACCGCCACCTCCGGCGTGGTGACCTCGAATCGCGCGGGGCGGCGATGTCGCTACGGGGCCGGGCTGCCGGACGGCGGCGCGGCGCCCCCGGGGCCCTGCGAGATGAACAGTGTGATCACGTCGCCGCGCTTCACGGGTGCGCCCGCGCCGGGCGACTGCCGGATCACCGTGCCTGCGGGCGCGGTGTTCGCGGACTCGAAGATCAGCGGTGCCAGGCCCGCCCGTTCCAGCGTGGACGTGGCCACCTCCCGCGTCGCGCCCACCAGGTTGGGCGCGTCGAAGCTCGCGGTGGAGGTGCCCGTGGCCGTCGGCACCGGCGTGCCGCTCGCGCCAATGCCCGTCGCGCCGCGCAGCGCGGGGATGAAGTAGAGGGCCGCCACGACCAGCAGCACGGCCACGCCCGCGGCGGCGCCGGCGACCGGGCTCACCTTTGGCAGGGTGGGCAGCGTGGCCGGCATCGCGCGGCGGAGCCCGGGCATCGGCTCCAGCTCGGTCGGACGCGGGAGGTCGCGCGGGACCGCGC
>JAQCJS010000329.1 GCA_027592975.1 Chloroflexota bacterium | reverse complement strand
GGCAGGATCGACACCAACACCCGGCGGCGGCCCCGGCGGCGGCGGCGGCGCGCCGGCCGGCGGCGTGGTGACGACGCTGGAGCGGGTGCGCGCGATCACGGGCCGCGACGGCCGCCTGACGTTCATCGCGATCTCCGCACGCGGTGGTGCGCGCGACACGCTGGAGCGCACGCCGGCCGTGGAACGTCGCGTCACGGAGATCCTGAACGCCGCCGCCGCGCCGATGCGCGTCGCGACGACGAAGGCCTCGGCGGTGGCCGCGGCCGAGCTGGTCGGGTCGCTCTTCGTGACGTTCTTCGTGGTCTTCGGGCTGTTCTCGATCGCCGCCGGGATCATGCTGATCTTCTTGACGTTCGTGATGCTGGCCGCGGAGCGCCGGTCGGAGATGGGGATGGCGCGCGCGATCGGCATGAAGCGCGTGCACCTGACCCAATCGTTCATCGCAGAGGGCATGGCGTACAACGTGGGTTCCGCGCTGGTCGGTGCGCTCCTGGGCCTGGGCGTCGCGTACGGGCTGGTGTCGGTGATGGGACGGCTGGTCTCGCGGTTCGGCCTGAACATCGAGTTCCACTTCAACCCGCAGGGCTTCGCGATCGCGTACTGCCTGGGGGTGGTGATCACGTTCGTGACCGTCGGGTTCGCCTCGTGGCGCGCGGCGAACCTGAACATCGTCCGCGCGATCCGCGATCTGCCGGAGCCGCAGCCGCTGCGCGGGCGCGATCGAGGCATCGGCGGGCTGATGCTCGCGGCGCTCGGCGTCGCGTGGTACGCCGCGTGGCTCCTGGGCCTCGGCATCGCCGTCGCGGTCATCGCGCTGATCGCGAGTCTCGATCCGGTGATCGCGGCGATCGAGGCCGTCGCGATCGTCCTGCTGCTGATCGTCGGATGGCCGGCCGTCCGGGGCGTCGCGGCCCGTCTCAGCGAGGTCGCGCGCGCCGCGAAGCGCCATCGCAACGGGGGCGGCTGGGCGGTGTGGATGTTGATCGCCGGACTCGCCTCCACGTTCGTGGGCGGCTGGATGGTGCAGCAGGCGTTCGCGTACACGGCCGGCATCACGCTGGCGCTGCTGGCGCTGGCCATGATCGCCGTCTACTTCGGTGCGGCCTCGCGGCCCGCGTTCACGATCGCCAGCCTGGTGCTGATCTGGTTCTGGCTGCTCCCGCTCCCCTTCTCGCTGTTCGTCGAGGGCGGCGAGACGTGGACCGATCCGCTGAACAGCGTCGCGCGTCTCGTGGGCCTCGAACACCCGGAGATCGAGGGCAGCGTGGAGATGTTCTTCGTCTCCGGGCTGTCGATCACCGGCGCGGCCACGCTGCTCGTGATCTTCAACGCGGAGCTGCTGCTGGGCGCTCTCCGCGCGATGAGCGCGGTCTTCGGCGGCATCGCGCCCGCGATCCGCACGGCGATCGCCTACCCGCTCGCCTCGAAGTTCCGCACCGCGATGACGCTGGCGATGTTCACGCTGGTGATGTTCAGCCTCGTCGTGATGGCGACGCTGAACCACAACTTCACGCAGCTCTTCCTCGGCTCCGACGCAACCGGAGGCTTCGATGTCTACGTGCAGGGGAACGCGAACAACCGCATCCCCGACCTGCGTGCCGCGCTCCAGGGTGCGGAGGGCGATCCGCTGGACGGGGTGGACGCCATGGGGGCGCTGTCCTCGAAGCGGGTGCGGGCGCGGGCTGGCGGGCAGCCCTCCGAGGCGGGCGGCAGCTACACGCTGCAGGGCGCGAACGAGGCGTTCCTGCGTGCCGCAGTGCTGCCGCTGGCGACCCGTGCCGCGGGCTACGAGTCCGATGCCGCTGTGCTGGAGGCGCTGCGCCGCGACCCCGGCCTCGCGATCGTCGATGAGTCGAGGCTCGCGACGGCGGTCGGCGGAGGCTCGCCCTTCGGCCCCATGGCGCAGCAGGCGCAGTTCCGCCTGACGCGGACGCTGGACGAGCTGCGCGCCCGCCCGTGGGAGCCGCTGCCGATCATCGTGCGCGACCCCGCCGGGGAGGCCGAGGTGCCGCTGCGCGTGATCGGCGTGGTGCGCGCCCAGGCGACCAGCGTGATCAACGCCTGGGACGCGGTGATCGTGAACGCCTCGGTCGTGCGGGACGAGTTCGCCGGGGGCGAGTCCGATACGTACTTCCTGGTCACCGCCGACCACTCCGAGGCTGGCGCGAAGCGCACCGCGGACGCGGTGGAGGCGGCGCTCCTGGAGCGCGGCGTACAGGCCTCCTCGATCCGCCAGCGGATCGAGGATCAGGCGGCGCAGTCGAACGCGTTCCAGATGCTGTTCCAGGGCTTCATGGGCCTCGGCCTGATCGTGGGCATCGCCGCCCTCGGCGTGATCGCGTTCCGCTCCGTTGCGGAGCGCCGCCAGCAGATCGGGATGCTCCGCGCGATCGGCTATACGAGGCGGCTGGTCGCGCTGTCGTTCTTCCTGGAGTCCTCGTTCATCGCGCTGACGGGGATCGGGATGGGGCTCGTGCTGGGGGCGGCGCTTTCGTACAACCTGATGACCTCGCCCGCGTTCACCAACGGCGCGGAGATCGACTTCGGCTTCCCGTGGGCGCGGCTGCTA
>JAQCJS010000328.1 GCA_027592975.1 Chloroflexota bacterium | reverse complement strand
CGGGGGCCGGTGCGTGCCGGCGTGGCACGAGCGATCAGCGATCCGCACGGATTCCGCCAACCGGCTGATGCATCCGAAACCGTCCCGCGGTACGTTATGTCCAATGCCGGGCGGCGGGGGTACGTTCGCTCGGCAAGGTGGCGCGGACGTCGCGGCGGCTCGAGCCTGCGTCCGCGCCATCGCTGTGCCAGCCGATCGTTACGTTCGCATCGCCTAGGGCGTGCCCACTGATCCCACGGCCTCGAGGCGCGCTGTGATCGCCACGCACGCCCGTGCCAGCTCCTCGCCCTTCGTCCGCATATGGGTGGTGAAGAACGCCACGTGCTCGGGGCTCCCCTGGAACTGGTGAGGGGTGAGGACTGCGGACAGGATCGGGACATCCGTTTCCAGCGACACCTGCACGATGCCGTTCAGCACCGCCGCCGCCACGAACTCGTGCCGGTAGATGCCGCCGTCCACCACCAGCCCGCTGCAACAGACCGCGGCGTACTGCCCCGTCCGCGCCAGTCGCTTCGCCATCAACGGGATCTCGAGGCTCCCCGGGACGACGATGTACTCGATCACCGGGGCCGCCTCGCCCTGCCCGGCCATCGCCTCGCCGAACGCGTCGCGACAGGCATCAGTGATCTCGGAGTGCCACTCCGGCTGGATGTAGGCGATCTTCTTCGCGCTCACGGCCTGCTCCCTCAGCTTGCCACGGTGACGCCGATGCCCACAGCGGACGCCGGCGGGGGCGAGTCTACATGACCGTGCCACGGGCGCGGTGAAGGCGGCGGGTAGCCCCGCGGCGGTTGCGCTGGATACACTGGTCGCATGCTCGACGCGCTCTCCGAACGACTCCAGAACACCTTCCGCCGCCTGGGCTCCAGCGGCCGCATCGGCGAGAAGGAACTCGACGAGGCCCTGCGTGAGGTGCGCATCGCACTCCTCGAGGCGGACGTGAACTTCAAGGTCGTCCGTGACTTCATCGCGCGCGTGCGGGAGAAGGCGCTCGGCCAGGAGGTCCTGAACTCCATCACCCCCGGCCAGCAGGTCATCGGCATTGTCCACGCCGAACTGGTGACGACGCTCGGCGGCGAAGATGCCCCTCTGCTCAAGCCGGACAGCGGGATGGTGAAGATCCTCGTCGTCGGCACGAAGGGCTCCGGCAAGACCACGCTCGCGGGCCGCCTGGCGCTGCGGCTGAAGAACGCCGGCCACCGCCCGCTGTTGGTCTCCACCGACTTCGAGCGCGTCGCCGCGTCCGAGCAGCTCCAGGTGCTGGCGAACTCCATCGACGTGCCGTGCTACGTCGAGGCGAAGGAAGCCCCCGCCGTCGATGTCGCCCGGCGCGCGCTGGCAGAGGCGAAGAAGCAGAACGCCACCGCCTTCATCGTGGACACCGTCGGCGCGGTTGCCCTGGACGACGACACCGCGGACGCCCTCGCCGCCCTCGCGGACGAGGTGGACCCCACCGAGGTGCTGATCGTCGTCGACGCGATGTCCGGCCAGGAGGCCGTGACCATCGCCAAGGAGTTCGACGAGGCGATCGAGGGCACCGGTATTGTGGTGACGAAGGTGGACTCCGACAGCCGCGGCGGGGCCGTGCTCTCCGTCCGCGAGGTCACCGGCCTGCCGATCAAGCTCATCACCACCGGCGAGCGCCTGGAGGCACTGGAGGACTTCCACCCGGACCGCTTCGCCTCGCGCGTCCTCGGCATGGGCGACGTCGTCAGCCTCGTCGAAAAGGCGAAGGCCTCGATGGGCACCCGCAGCGTCGAGGACATGACGAAGCGGATGCGGAGCGGCCACTTCGACCTGGAGGACTTCCTGGCCCAGATGGAGCAGGTGAAGTCCATGGGCCCGCTGGGCGGCCTGCTGGACATGCTCCCGGGTGCCTCCGGCATCAAAAAGCAGCTCGGCGGGGTCGATTTCAACGACGGATTCTTCCGCCAGAGCGAGGCGATCGTCCGTTCCATGACCCTCCAGGAGCGCCGAAACCCGGAGATCTTGAACGGATCCCGGCGCCGGCGCATCGCCCGCGGCTCCGGAACGACCCCGGCAGATGTGAACCGCCTCTTGAATCAGTTCAAGGATGCCCGCAAACTGATGCAGGCAATGACCTCCGGCAAGGGTGCCGGGGGAATCATGCGTATGCTGGGGATGTAGACTGGCGATCCCGCGCGGACGGCCCGCGACGCGCCCATCGGCATCCCGCACCTAACTCGTAAGTTCAGAGCGCCGAAGGGCGTGAGTAGTTCAGCCCGGCCGCTCTGCCCACGTCAGAATACGGCTCCCCGGAGGTTCCCTTGCTACGTATCCGCCTGCGCCGCACCGGCCAGAAGCACCAGCCCTCGTACCGCCTTGTCGTCGCGGACCAGAACGCGCGCCGTGACGGCGACTTCGTGGAGATCGTCGGGCACTACAACCCCCGCTCCGAGCCGACCGAGATCGTGGTGAACCAGGAGCGCGTGAAGTACTGGCTGGGCGTGGGCGCGCAGCCCTCCGACACCGTGCACCGTATCCTCCACAAGGAAGGCCTGATCGCGGTCGCCCCGCGCAGGACGCCGACCAAGCCGAGCCGCGTGGAGCGCGA
>JAQCJS010000327.1 GCA_027592975.1 Chloroflexota bacterium | reverse complement strand
CAGGCGGCGGGCGCCTACCTCGGCGCGCTGGCGCACGGCGCCCTGCTGGGGGCACGAGGCAACTCCGGCGTCATCCTGTCGCAGATGCTGCAGGGGATCGCGAACGCCTGCCGCGGCGCCGGCACGCTGGACGGCCCGCACTTCGCGCGCGCCCTCGTCGCCGCCGCCGACCACGCCACCGCCGCCATCTCGAACCCGGTGGAAGGCACCATGCTCACCGTCATGCGCGACGCCGCCCGCGCGGGCGCGACTGTCGATGGCGGCAGCCCCGCGGACGTGCTCCGCGCCGCCGTGGCCGAGGCCTACGCGAGCGTGGACCGCACTCCCGACCTGCTGACTCGCCTCCGCGACGCCGGCGTGGTGGACGCGGGCGGGATGGGCATCGCCGTCATCCTGCAGGGCGTCCTGCACGGCGTCACCGGCGATCCGCTGCCGGAGGTCGCCGATGCGCGCGCCTCCACGGTCGATCTCGCCGCCGTCGCGCACGAGGGCCACGGGTACTGCACGGAGTTCGTGCTCAGCGGCACCGCGATCGACCGCGCGGAGCTGGAGACGGCGCTGCTGGCGGCGGGCGGCGACTCGATCCTCGTGGTCGGCGACCGCGAGACGGTGCACGTCCACGTCCACCTCGACGACCCCGGGGTCGGCATCTCGATCGGCGCGGCGCGCGGATCGCTGGCCTCGGTCAAGGCCGAGAACATGCAGGCGCAGCACGAGGAATGGCGTGCGCGCGTCGCCGCGGCAGACGCGCGCCTCCCGGCGAACGGCCTGGTCGCCGTCGCGCGCGGCGAGGGGATCATGGCGGCGTTCCGCGACCTCGGTGCGACGCGCGTGCTGACCGGCGGCGAGTCCGGCAAGGCGAGCACCGGCGAGCTGATCGAGGCGGCACGCGCCTCGGGCCAGCGGCATGCCTTCCTGCTGCCGAACGACAAGGACGTGCTGATGGCCGCCGAGCGTGCGGTCGCCGAGGATCCCGCCTTCATCACCCTCATCCCCACGCGCTCCGTCGCAGCGGGCCTTGCCGCCGCCTTCGCCTACCTCCCGGACGGCGACCCGGTGATCATCGCGGACGCGATGCTCGAGGCTGCGGCGCGGGTGCGCAGCGTGGAGGTGTCGCGCTCCGTGCGCGCCGCGACCGTGGACGGCGTCACGATCGGCGAGGGCGACGCGATCGCGCTGGTCGATGGTCGCCTCGTCGCCGCCGCCGGCAGCCTGGAGGACGCCCTGCTCGCCGGGCTCGAGGACGCCCGGGCCGCGAACGCGGAGCTCGTCACCGTGTACCTCGGCGCGGACGCTCCGGGGAACGCCCTCGCGACCACCGGCGGGCTGGTCGAGACGCGCTTCCCGGGGGTAGAGGTGCAGGTGATCGTCGGCGGGCAGCCGCACTACCCGTACCTCGCCGGCGTCGAGTAGCGGCCCACTCACCCGCGCGCTCGGGTATCATCCGCCCATGCTGAGAATCGTCACCGACTCCACCTGCGACCTCCCACACGAGGCCATCCAGGCCCTCGGCATCACGGTGGTGCCGCTCTCCATCTTCTTCGGCGAGGAGGAGTTGCTGGACGGCGTGGACATCCAGGCCGACCAGTTCTTCCGCCGCCTCGAGCGCGACCCCAACATGCCGCGCACCTCGCAGCCGTCGCCCGCGCTCTTCACGCGCGCCTACCGCAAGCTGGTGGACGAGGGCGCCACGGAGATCCTGTCGATCCACATCTCGGAGAAGCTCAGCGGCACCATGGAGTCCGCGCGCCAGGGCGCGCAGGCCCTGCGCGAAGAGGCGGGGCACGAGGACATCCGCATCGAGCACCTGGACTCGTCGAGCGTCTCGCTCGCCCTCGGCATCGGCGTGATGGAGGCGGCCAAGCTCGCACGCGGCGGCTCCGGGCTGGACGAGGCGCGCGCGCTGGCGGCGGACATCTTCCGGCGCACGCACATCTTCGTGACGCTGGACACGCTGGAGTACCTGCGCCGCGGCGGGCGCATGTCGCGAGGACAGGAGATCCTGGGCACGCTGCTGAAGGTGAAGCCGGTGCTCTCGATCCAGGACGGCGAGGTCGTGCCGATCGGCCGCGTGCGCACCCGCCAGCGCGCGATCGAGGACATCATCAGCCGCTGCGCCGACCTCCGGCCGGTGGAGCACCTCTTCGTCCTGCACAGCACCACCCCGGACGAGGCGGTCTACGTCCGTGACCGCCTGGCCGCGTTGGACGCGCACGCCGCGATCACCATGGGTCGCATCACGCCGGTGGTCGGCGTGCATGGCGGGCCGGGCGTCCTCGGCGTCGGCGTGGTCACCGCCCCCGACGACCAGTCGCGAGCGATCGCGGCGAAGTAATGGCTGCCGACCTCTGGCGACTGCGCACCGTGCTCGAGCGGGAGCTCGAGGCGGGCGCATCCGACACCCTGCTGCAGGGCGGTCTGGACGCCGTGCTCGCGCGCGAGGCGGCCGGCGAGCCCGAGGGGGCACCGATCCGCCGCATGATCGCCGCCCTCCCGGAGGCCGGCTACACCGCGATGGACACCGAGGAGCGCACGACGTGGCTCCGCCGCGCCATCGCCACGGTGAAGCGCGAGAC
>JAQCJS010000326.1 GCA_027592975.1 Chloroflexota bacterium | reverse complement strand
GAGGTCGGCAAGGTCGGCGTGGCGATCTCCTCGCTGGAGGACATGGAGACGCTGACCGCGGGCATCCCGCTGGATCAGATCACCACGTCAATGACGATCAACGCGACCGCGCCGATCCTCCTCGCGCTCTACGTGGCCGCGGCGAGACGACAGGGCGCGGACCTGTCAAAGCTCGGCGGGACGATCCAGAACGACATCCTGAAGGAGTACATCGCACGCGGGACGTACATCTTCCCGCCGCGCCCCTCGCTCCGCCTGATCACGGACTCGTTCGCGTGGTGCCGGGACAACGTCCCGGAGTGGAACACGATCTCCATCTCCGGCTACCACATGCGCGAGGCGGGCTGCACCGCCGCGCAGGAGATCGCCTTCACCTTCGCCAACGCGATCGCGTACGTGGACGCCGCGATCAAGGCGGGACTGGCGTTCGACGAGTTCGGCGACCGGCTCGCCTTCTTCTGGGCCTGTCACTCCAACTTCCTCGAGGAGGTTTCGAAGTTCCGCGCGGCGCGCCGCATCTGGGCGAAGATCGCGAAGGAGCGGTACGGATCGAAGGATCCGCGCGCACAGATGCTCCGCTTCCACACGCAGACCGGCGGCGCGACGCTCACCGCGCAGCAGCCGCTGAACAACCTGGTCCGCACCACGCTGCAGGCGATGTCCGCCGTCCTCGGCGGCACCCAGTCGCTGCATACCAACTCCTTCGACGAGGCGCTGTCGCTCCCTTCCGAGGGCGCGGTCGAGCTGGCGCTGCGCACGCAGCAGGTGATCGCCTACGAGACCAGCGTTGCCGACACGATCGACCCGCTGGCCGGCTCGTACTACATCGAAGCGGCGACCGACGCGATCGAAGCCGAGGTGTGGGCCTACATCGACCGCATCGACGGGATCGGCGGCGCGCTGGAAGGTATCGAGCAGGGCTTCCAGCAGCGCGAGATCCAGGAGAGCGCGTACCGCCTGCAGCGCCAGCTGGAGACGAAGGAGCGCGTGGTCGTCGGCGTGAACCAGTTCGTGACCGAGGGGGATCGGCCACCCGACATCCTGCGCATCGACCCGGAGGTGGGCCGCAAGCGTGCGGCGAGCCTCGCCGCCCTCCGCGCGCGCCGCGACAGCGACGCCGTGCGCGCATGCCTCGACCGCATCCGCGCAGCCGCTGGCACCGAGGAGAACATGATGCCGCTGCTGGTGGACGCGGTGGAGGCGTACGCCACCGTGGGCGAGATCTGCGGGGTGCTCCGCGAGGAATGGGGCGAGTACCGCGAGGTGTTCACGATTTGACGACCCCACCTGACCCCAGTGGCTCAACGGGCGACGTCGCCGACCCGGTGATCGAGATCGTCGCGCGACTCCTCGAAGGCAACGCGCGCGCCCGCGCGGAGTTCGCGGAGGCGATCGCCGGGCTGTCCGAGGCGCAGCGCCGCGAGCGCTGGTACGGCGAGGGCGACGAGTGGTGGTCGCTGTACGAGATCGTCGCGCACCTGGCGGCGTGGGAGGACGGATTCGCGGCGGCGCTCGAGCTGGCGGTCGCGGGCGAGCGACCGCAGGTGCCGGGCTACGACAGCAACCTCGAGGACGCGACCGACCGCTTCAACGCTGCGGCGACAGACGCGCTCGCCGAGGTGACGTGGGATGGCCTGCTCGTGCGCCTCGACCTCGGCGCGGAGCGTCACGATACCGCCGTGCGCAGCGTCCCCGGCGCGCTCCCGCTCGACCGCTTCGAGGAGGGCCGCAGCGCGCGCCGCCTCGCGGTCGTCTCGAAGCACTACGAGGAACACATCCCGGCCATCCTCGAATGGCGCGCGGCTGCAGGCAGGAGCACCCCGTGATCGACCGCATCCACCACATCGCCGCCGTCGTGAAGAGCCTCGACGAGGCGCTCCCGTTCTACCGCGATGTCATGGGGCTCACCGTGACCGACGACCGCGTGATGGACGACCAGGGCGTCCGCGGCGTCTTGCTGGCGCTGGGCGAGAACGAGATCGAACTGATCGCGCCGGTTCGCGAGGACACCGGTGTCGCGCGCTACCTCGCCAGCAAGGGGGAGACGCTGCACCACGTCTGCTTTCGCACGCACGACATCGATGCCGAGCTGGCACGGCTGAACGCGCAGGGCGTCGAGATGATCGACACCACCTCGCGCATCGGCCTGGCCGGGCGCATCGCGTTCATTCACCCGAAGGCGATGCATGGCGTGCTGGTGGAGATCGCGCAGCCGCCGGCGGGCGCGCACGAGTCCCGTGACAAGGGGTTCGACCACCTCGCTGTCCTCGTCGCGGACTACGCCGCCGCCCGCGAGACGTGGAAGCGCACGCTGGGCCTCGAGGTCGTCCGCGAGATCGCCGTCGAGGCCCGTCAGCAGGGCATCGCGCAGGTGCCCGCGGGCCAGTGCATGGTCGAGCTGATCTACGCCACCGCGCCCGACTCCCCGATCGCGCAGCGCATCGCCCAGAACGGCGAGGGCATGGCCGCGATGGTCGCCATCGAGGTGACCGACATCGACGCCGAGATCGCGCGCTACCGCGCGGCGGGCTACACGCTCCCGGACGCCGCCACCGGTCCGCTGCCCGTCAGCGTCACCA
>JAQCJS010000325.1 GCA_027592975.1 Chloroflexota bacterium | reverse complement strand
CAGGTCCGCGAGCGACCCCAGCGTCTTCAGCCCGCCTGCGGGCGCGTCGAGGGAGAGCGAGAGCGGCTGCGGCGCCGACAGGTCGACGGCGGGCGCGCAACAGGCATCGTCAGCGGGCGCGATGCCCTCGGAAGCGAGAACGCTGCGGGCGCGGGCGCCGTAGCGCTCCACGACGGACTGCTGGATCTCGCGAGGGGTGAGGTCGGGCATGTGAATCCTCCACGGAACGGGTGAACGATACCGCAGCGCCGCATCCGAGTGGCGGAGCGATATCGATGAACGTCGATACCGCGAGGATCGCGCATCCATCGATGCCTGTCAATATAGACGGCGGTCTATACCAGCGGGTAGACTGAGGACATGGCCACGACCACGTTCCCCAACCTCATCCCCCTCCAGACGATCCCCCTGCGCACGGTGGACGAGCTCCAGGCGTGCTGCCCGGACCTGTTGACCTCGGAGGCCACGATCTCGGAGGAGGACGCGGTGCTGGCGGCGCGCGTGTTCAAGGCGCTGTCCGACCCCGCCCGCGTGCGGCTGCTCTCGATGATTGCGTCATCGGAGACGCGCGAGGCGTGCGTGTGCGACCTCACGGAGCCGGTGGGGCTCTCGCAGCCCACGGTCAGCCATCACCTGAAGGTGCTGCACGACGCCGGCCTCATCGACCGCGAACGTCGAGCGTCGTGGGTGTACTACCGCCTCCGCCCGGAAGCGATCGCCGGCGTCGCCCGCGCCCTCCGCGTGTAGCGCGCACCTCAGACCGCATCGCCCAGCGCGAGCAACGAACAGCCCCCGAGTCACCTCGGGGGCTGCGTGTGTCATCGACCATCCGCGGGACTAGGCCGCGATGCGGATCTTCGAGCGGACGGCCTCCACGACCGTGCCGGGGATCTCCGCCATCCCGTGGTCGTCCCGCGCGTGCTCACCGACCGCGGCGAGGATCTCGTCCTCGGTTGCGAACTTGAAGTGGGCGTTGCAGCCCGGGACCACGTCCCCGCAGGCGAATTCCTTCATGTGATGTCCCTTCCCCCGCAGGACGCGCCCCGACGACTCGCCCTGCTCTCGTTCTGGATTGATCCTCGGCAGAAGAAGCCTCGGCGCGCAGCCGTCACGCCAGCGTTGCTACGCGGCCTCCGGCGCCCCGTCCCCATCGAACACCACCGTCAGCGCCTCGATGACGCGCTCCAGGCGTACCGCACCCGCATAGCGGCCGGACTCGTCCACGCACAGCAGCGGGTCGAAGCGCCGGGCGACCGGACGCGTGATCGCGCGGCGCGCAGCGTCCGCGAGCGGCGTGCTGGCGCGCATCACTGTCACCACGTCCGCAGCGACGTGCCCGTCCGGCCACTGCAGCGCGACAGGCCGCTCGTAGCGGTCGAGTACGGGGACAAAGGGCGGCGCACGGTCCTCGCCGACCAGCGTCAGCGTGGTCTGATGCAGTCCACCGGCGTAGACCACGGGCCATTGCTCGACGAGCGGCAGCAGCGTCCGGCGCTGGTTGTTCGCTTCCTCCGCGGCGATCAGGCACGCGGAGACCTCGGGCCGCAGCGCTGTCCATTGCGGCGCGGGGCGGCCGAGGAAGAAGCCCTGCGCGAGCGGCACCCCGATACGTCGTAGGGCGTTGAGCTCCGCGCTGGTCTCCACACCTTCCGCGAGCAGCCAGGCGTCGATGCGGCCCGCGAAGAGGCCGAACATCTCCGCCAGCGCCAGCTTCGCCTCGTCCTCGTGCAGCCCCGTCACCAGCGCACGGTCGAGCTTCACGAAGTCCGGCCGCAACGCCACGATGTGCGAAAGGCTGGCGTAGCCAGCCCCGGCGTCGTCCACGGCGAGGAACGCACCGCGGCTACGAAGGTCGCGCACGGTGTGCGCCAGGCCGTCGTAGTCCTCCACGACCGCCTCCTCCGTGATCTCCACCACAATCCGTCGCAGCCCTCGAGGATCGCGCAGCACGTCGAGCACGCGCTCGGAGGCGATGGCGTCGGGTGACAGGTTGAAGGTGAGGAAGGTGTTGGCCGGGAGCCGGTCGCGCGCATCAAGACACGCAGCCACCACGCGCGCCTCCACCTCGATCGCCACGCCGAGGCGTCGCGCTTCCTCGAACCATGTCGGAGGCGCCGCCGGGCGGATACCCTCCGGCGTGCCGTCGAAGCGACTCAGCGCCTCGTAGCCCACGACCGCCCCGTGCTTGAGGTCCACGATCGGCTGGAACGCGAGCGAGAATCCATCACCCGTCAGGATGCGGTCGAAGGCCAGGGCCCATGGGTCGGGCGGATACGGCATGAGCGAGGGGGTGCCTCCGTGGTGTCGCTCGGTCAGTTGCAGCCGTCTCATGGCGGTCATTCGCCGCCAACGGCTCACCGGATCACTCGGGACGCGGGCACGGCGGCCCGCGATCTGTGGATCATCGACACCTATGCGCGGGTTCAGCAGGGGTGCGATCCGCGCAATTCAGCGTACGCCTTCCCGCGTCGCCCGCGCCGAGCCCCCGCGATACACTGACGCTTCCCTCACTCGGGCGCTTCCGGCGCGGCGGTGGAAGGTCCTGGACCGTTGATTCGTGACGAGATCATCGCGCTCGTAG
>JAQCJS010000324.1 GCA_027592975.1 Chloroflexota bacterium | reverse complement strand
TCGAAAAGGCCCGCCGGATGGCGGGCCGCTTCGTGTCAGCGCGCGTCCGGTGCTAGGAGATGCGCTCGAAGACGGCGGCGATGCCCTGCCCGCCGCCAATGCACAGCGTCACCAGGCCGTAGCGGCCGCCGGCGCGCTCCAGCTCGTTCATCAGCTTCACCGTCAGGATCGTGCCGGTCGCGCCGACCGGGTGGCCGAGCGCGATCGCGCCGCCGTTGGGGTTGGTCTTGTCCTGCGGCAGGGTCAGCCCCAGCGAGCAGGCCGCCGCAACCGAGGCGAACGCCTCGTTCAGCTCGATCACGTCCATGTCGTCCACGGTCAGGTTGGCGCGCTGGAGCGCCGCCTGGCTCGCGGGGATCGGGCCGGAGCCCATGATCTTCGGGTCCACGCCGGAGACGGCCTTCGACAGCAGCCGCAGGCGCGGGCGGAGCCCCAGCTCCTTCGCCTTCGAGGCCGTGGTGACGACGACGGCGGCGGCGCCGTCGTTGATGCCGGAGGAGTTCCCGGCGGTGACGTCACCGTCCTGCTTGAAGACCGGACGCAGCTTGCCCAGCGTCTCCATGTTCGTGGCGCGGGGGTGCTCGTCACGAGCGAACGCGACGGTCTCGCGCCCCTTGCGGATCTCCACCGGCACGATCTGAGAGTCGAAGTACCCGGCGGCGATGGCATTCGCGGCGCGCTCCTGCGAGCGCAGTGCGTACTCGTCCTGCACCTGGCGCGAGAGCTCGAACTTCGCTGCGAGGTTCTCCGCGGTGACGCCCATGATCATGTTGGTGTTCGGGTCGGTGAGCATCGCCTGCACCCCGTCCTCCAGCACGTCGTGGCCGTAGCGGTAGCCGGAGCGCGCCTTGCGCAGGAAGTACGGGATGCGGGTCATGTTCTCCGCGCCGCCCGCGACCACCACCTGCGCGTCGCCCGCCTGGATCCAGCGCGCCGCGTTGTGGATCGCCTCCAGCCCGGAGCCGCACGCACGGCTGACCGTCAGCGCCGGCGTCTCGATGGGCAGGCCGGCCTTCAGCGAGGCGTTGCGGGCGAAGTAGGCGTCCTCGGGGGCGCCGCCCACGTTGCCCATGATCACCTGATCCACCTGGTCCGGCTGCATGCCGGCCCGCTTCACGGCCTCGCGCACCACGATGGCGCCGAGCTCCGTGACGGAGGTGTCCGCGAACGACCCGCCCAGGGTGCCGATGGCCGTCCGGCATCCGTCTACGATCACGATCTCTTCCATGCGAATCCCCTTCTGCGCCCGGTGATCCGCGTCAGTCGCGGGGGGCGCGCCACCCGCGCAGTGTAGTACCGCGCCGGTCGCGTCTCCATCCTTGCGGCGGTGTCCGTATTCGGCTCCTCAGGTAGACTTGCCCACATGCCTGACAGAACTGTCCGCGTGCGCGTCCCCACCACGTCAGCGAACCTGGGCCCCGGCTTCGACAGCCTGGGCGTGGCGCTGGACTGGACCGCGCTGCTCACCGTCACCCAGACAGACACCCCCACCCCGGAGCCGTTCGATCCCGTGGAGCGCATGACCGCGCAGGCCGTGATCGCGTTCTTCGCGGAGGCCGGCGAGCCGCTGAAGGGCGTGCAGGTCGGCTTCCAGGGCGACATGCCCGTCGGCCGCGGCCTGGGCATGTCCGCTGCGGCCCGTGCCGCGGGCGTGGTCGCCGCGAACGCGCTGCTGGGCGACCTCCTCTCCATGGAGGAGCTGCTGCCGATCGCCGTGCGCCTGGAGGGTCACGGGGACAACATCATCCCCGCCCTCCTCGGCGGCCTGCAGGTGGTCGTGGAGGACGAGGGGACGCAGGTGCACACCGCCGTCCCGATCCCGGATGACCTGCGCCTGGCGCTGCTCATCCCGGAGTTCGACATGCCGACGAACGAGTCGCGCAAGCGCCTGCCGGAGTCGCTGACCCGCAACCAGGCGGTGCACAACATCGGCCGCGCGGCGCTCATGGTCGCCGCGATCGCGGGGCACCGGTACGACCTGTTGCGCGTGGCGACGGAGGACATCCTGCACCAGCCCGCGCGCAGCACGCTGTTCCCCGCGATGTACCCGATCTTCGAGGCAGCCCGCGCGGCCGGCGCGCACGGGGTCTACCTTTCCGGCGGCGGATCGACGATCGCCGCCTTCGTGACGGAGCACGGGGACGCCGTCACCGGCGCAATGCGCCAGGCGGCAGCGGCGCACGGCCTGCAGGCGCAGACGCGCGTGGTGGGATTCAGCACGCGCGGCACGGAGGTCGTGGAGGCATGAGCCGGATCGTCCAGAAATACGGCGGCTCGTCCGTTGCCTCAGCCGAGAAGATCCAGCACGTTGCGCGCCGGATTGCGGAGCGCCGCCGCGCGGGCGACCAGGTGGTTGCCGTGGTGTCCGCGATGGGCGACACCACCGACGACCTGATCGAGCTGGCGGCGAAGATCAACGCGAAGCCCAACCCGCGCGAGATGGACGTCCTGCTCTCCACGGGCGAGATCGTCTCCAGCACGCTGCTGTCCATGGCGCTCGAAGCGGAGGGGCTGGACGCGATCAGCCTGACCGGCGCGCAGGCCGGCATCCGCACCGACCAGGTGTACGGCCGCGCGCGCA
>JAQCJS010000323.1 GCA_027592975.1 Chloroflexota bacterium | reverse complement strand
GACCAGGTCTCGACCCCGGAGGGGATCGACCTGGAGGTGACGCGCGCGCTCGGCACCCTGGTGCCGACGGGCGGCCACCTGATGATGGAGTACGACTCCGCACAGCGCGCCGCCACCGCCCGCGCGCTGATGGCGCAGGTCCCCCCGGTGGCCACGCCGCTGGGCGCGATGATGTTCGCGGCGGGCTGCGGGGTCGCGTTCACCGACTGGTACATCGCCGAAGGTGGCCGCGAGGGCGCCCGCAAGCTCCAGGGCTTCCGGGCGATCGACACCGCGCACGAGGAACGCCGCGGCCGGGAGATGCTGGCGCAGTTGGAGGCCTTCATGCCCCGGGTGCGCGATCTGGACTGGGACATCCAGGCGGCGGTACGCCCGCTGGCGGAGGCGGCGATCACCGTACTTCGTGACCGTCTTGCGATTCCGGACGGCCCCGTAGGCCCGCGCGGGGTTTGATCGGGCTTCTTGCGCGCGAATAGCATGCGGATCGATCCCCGGGCGTTTCGAGCCGCTGTCCTTGCGGGCCGCCTCCGGGGCGACGCGCGATGGCGTGCAGACGTACCGGACGTACCAGAGGAGCCCTCCATGCCGCAAACCCTCAGCGTGATCAAGGCCGACATCGGCGGGTGGGTGGGGCACTCCTCGATGCACCCGGAGATCCTGGACGTCGGCAAGGAGCGCATGGCGCAGGCCGTGCAGAGCGGCCTGCTGATCGACGGACAGGCGCACGCCTGCGGCGATGACATGTTCCTGGTCATGTCGCACGACAGGGGCGAGGACAGCACCGACGTCCACGAGTACGCGTGGAACACGTTCACCGCCGGGACCGAGGTGGCAAAGAAGTTGAAGCTCTACGGCGCCGGTCAGGACCTGCTGGTGGACGCCTTCTCCGGCAACATCCGCGGCATGGGCCCGGGCTCCGCGGAGATGGAGCTCAACGAGCGCCAGAGCGAGCCGGTGGTCATCTTCATGGGTGACAAGACCTCGTCCGGCTCGTTCAACATGCCCTTCTACAAGATGTTCGCGGACCCGTTCAACACGGCCGGCCTTGTGATCGCGGAGGCGCTGCACCAGGGCTTCTCATTCGAGGTCCACGACCTGAAGAACCACAAGAAGATCGTCTTCAGCGCACCGGAGGAGCTGTACGACCTCCTGGTCTTCATCGGCTCGCCGGCGCACTACGCGATCAAGCGCGTGATCGCGCGCTCCACGGGCGAGGTGGCCGCGGTCTCCTCCACCGACAAGCTCTCGCTCATCGCGGGCCGCTACGTGGGCAAGGACGACCCGACGGCGATCGTGCGCTGCCAGAACGCGTTCCCGGCCGTGGGCGAGGTGATCGAGCCGTTCACCACGCCATACATCGTGGAGGGCTTCATGCGCGGGTCGCACTACGGTCCGTGGATGCCGGTGGCCGTGCGTGACGCGCACCCGTCCCGCTTCGACGGCCCGCCCCGTGTCGTCGCGCTGGGCTTCCAGCTCGCAGGCGGCAAGCTGGGCATGCCGCGCGACATGTTCGATGACCCGTCCTTCAACAACGCCCGCCAGAAGGCGAATGACATCTCCGACTTCCTGCGCCTGCACGGCCCCTTCGAGCCGCACCGCCTGCCGCTGGACGAGATGGAGTACACGACGATGCCCGCGGTCGCCGCGAAGCTGGCTTCCCGCTGGAGCGAGATCTAACCCCCCGACCGTCTTTCCGATCCCTGATGCTCGAAGAGATCGCGTGGGCGGCTCACCGAACCGACCCCCTCTCCTGCAGAGCGGGAGAGGGCAGGGGGGCGCACCACCCGCCCAAGCGCGTCTGCACGAAGGAGACACGGATGCCCAAGCCGCGACTGCTGCTCTCCACTGGCAATGCCGGGAAGGTGCGTGAGATCAAGGCAATCCTTGGCGATGCCGGGTGGGAGATCGTGACGCCGCGCGAGATGGGCGTCGCGCTGGCGCCGGTCGCGGAGGGCGGACGCTCGTACATCGAGAACGCGATCGCGAAGGCGGTCGCCGCAGCGCGAGCCGCCGGCCTCCCCGCCCTCGCCGACGACTCCGGCATCGAGGTGGACGCACTGGACGGTGCGCCGGGCGTGACCAGCGCGCGCTACGGCGGCCCGTCCATGCGCGACGACCACGACCGCAACGCGCTCATCCTGAAGCGCCTCCAGGGCGTCCCGATGCCTCAACGTGCCGCGCGCTTCCGCGCGGTCGTCGCGATCGCGATGCCGGGCGGCCGCGTGTTCACGCGCGAGGGCGTGGTGCACGGACGGATCGCGCTTGCCCCGCAGGGCGCGAACGGCTTCGGGTACGACCCGATCTTCCTGTTCCCCGACGGCCGCTCCATGGCCGAGGTCAGCGCCGAGGAGAAAGACCGCATCTCCCACCGCGCGATCGCCCTCGCCGTGCTGCGCCCGCTGCTCGCGGAGCTGCGTGCGACGGTGTAACGAAGGGCTGCCGCCTCCGGCGGAGGGCCCTCACCCCAACCCTCTCCCCGTTTGGGGAGAGGGGGCCGGAATCGATCGGTGCAGCGTAGCGCCGTGCCGCGAGAGTTCAGAACCCTCTCCCCGTTCGGGGAGAGGGCAGGGTGAGGGCGCCGCCCCCC
>JAQCJS010000322.1 GCA_027592975.1 Chloroflexota bacterium | reverse complement strand
CGGCCAGCGTGACCAGCGTCCCGTCCGCCTTCTGCGTGGTACCCAGCACCGAGTCGGGGTCGCCTCGATAGAACGACATCGAGAGGCGATCCGCCTCATCGGCGAGCTCCAGCGCGAACGCGAGCAGGTCGGCGGTCGTGACGTCGTCCACAGCGCTCTCCTTCGCCCTGCGGGCTAGGCCGTCAGCGTGTCCTTCGTGGAGGGCACCTGCCCCACGATGCGCGGGTCGAGCGCGGTCGCCTTGTCGAGGGCGCGGCCGAGCGCCTTCATCGCAGCCTCCGCGATGTGGTGGTCGTTCGCACCCGCCAGTTGGCGGACGTGCAGCGTGAGCTTCGCCGCGGTCGCGAAGGAGTGGAGGACGTGCTCCACCATCTGCGTCGGCGCCTCGCCGATCATCGGCCCCACGAAGTCGAGATCGATGACGCCGAACGGGCGGCCGGAGATGTCGATCACGCACTGCACCAGCGCCTCGTCCAGCGGGACGATCGCGTCGCCCATGCGGACGATGCCCGCCCGATCGCCGAGCGCGCTGTCGAACGCCTGCCCGAGCACCAGCGCCACGTCCTCCATGGTGTGGTGGGCGTCGATGTGCAGGTCGCCCTGCGCGGCGACCGTGATGTCGAAGCGGCCGTGCTTCGCGAACGCAGTCAGCATGTGGTCGTAGAAGCCGATGCCCGTGGACACCTGCGCCACGCCTGTGCCGTCGAGGTTCACGGAGGCGCGGATGCTCGTCTCCGCGGTCGCCCGTGTCACCTCGGCGCGTCGGTCGTTCAACTCAGCCATGCGCCAACTCCTCGCCGATCTCCCGAATTGCCGCCAGTACGCGGTCGTTCTGCTCCGGTCGCGCGATCGAGATGCGGAGATGGTCGCGCAACCGGGCCGACTCGAAGTAGCGCGTGAAGATCCCGCGCTTGCGCAGCTCGTCGCACAGCGTACGCCCGTCACCGCGCGACAGCTTCATCAGGACGAACGAGGCCTCCGACGGCACCGGCTCGACCCATTCCAGTTGCGCCAGCTCCCGCGTCACGCGGTCGCGCTCGCTCGCGATGATCCGCGCGCGCTCGTCGAGGATCGCGGCGTCCTCGATCGAGGCGATCGCCGCGGCCTCGGCGGCCGCGTTCACGTTGTACGGCTGCTTCGCGCGACGGAAGAGATCTGTCATCGCGGGGCTCATCACGCCGTAGCCGATGCGCAGGCCCGCCAGGCCGCCCCACTTCGACAGCGTACGCAGCACGATCAGCCCGTCCTCCACCGCGGCGCGCTGCGCCAGCGACGCCCCGTTCGAGAACTCGATGTACGCCTCGTCCACGACCAGGAGCGCCCCCGTCTCCAGCAGTCGATCCGCCAGCGACTCCGGGAGCAGCCCGCCGGTCGGGTTGTTGGGCGACGGGATGAAGACGGCCTTCGCGCTCCGCGCCGCCTCCACCAGCGCGTCTGCGTCGAACGACCAGTCATCGCGCAGCGGCACGTCCACCACGCTCGCGCCGTGCAGCGACGCATCGAAGGCGTACATGCCGAACGTGGGCGAGGCGATCACGATCGTATCGCCGGGACCGAGGTACATGCGGAAGACCTGGTCGATCAGCTCGTCCGAGCCGGATCCCGCGACCACGCACTCCGGCGGCACGCGCACCCGGCCCCCCAGCGCCGCACGCAGCGCGGTCTGGTTGTCGTCCCCGTACCACTCGACGTGGTAGTCCAGGTTCCGCAGCACCTCGATCGCGCGAGGTGATGCACCGAACGGGTTCTCGTTCCCGTCAATCTTGATGACGTCCATCGGGTTCACGCCGTAGCGCCGCGCAACATCGTCCAGGTCCTCCAGGGCCTGGTACTCGGGCATCGTGCGGAGCGCGGGGCGCAGGCCCGCCACAGGATCGAAGCGCGCCATCTAGCGTCCCTCCAACCGGCGCTCGATGCTGCGCGCGTGCCCGGTCAGCCCCTCGGCGCGGGCGAGCCGCGCGGCGTATGGGCCGAGGCGCGCGAGATCCTCCTCCGACAACGCGATCACGGAGGTGATCTTCAGGAAGTCGAGCACGGAGAGCGGCCCGGCGAAGCGCGCGGAGCCGCCCGTGGGCATGACGTGGCTCGGCCCGGCGGTGTAGTCGCCCAGCACCTCCGGCGACGATTCGCCCAGGAACACGCCCCCGGCGTTGCGCACCAGCGGCAGCAGCGCCTCCGGGTTCTGCACCAGGAGGCACATGTGCTCCGGGGCGAACTCGTTGGCGAGCATCATCGCCTCCTCGAGGTCGCGCACGATCACCGCGCCGCCGCGGGCGATCGCGGCGCGCGCGATCGGCTCGCGCTCCAGCGTGACGAGCTGCTCCTCCACCTGTGCGGCGACCGCCTCGGCCTGCGCGCGCGACGTGGTGATGAGCACCGGCGTCGCGAGGACGTCGTGCTCCGCCTGCGCCAGCAGGTCGGCGGCGCACAGATCCGGCGCCGCGTGATTGTCTGCGACGACCAGCGTCTCGGTCGGCCCGTAGATCGCGTCGATACCGACGCGCCCGTAGAGCTGCTGCTTCGCGAGCGTCACGAAGATGCCGCCCGGCCCCGCGATCTTGTCGACTCGCGGAATCGTGTCGGTACCGAAC
>JAQCJS010000321.1 GCA_027592975.1 Chloroflexota bacterium | reverse complement strand
TCGGTACGCGGCGTTCCTCGCCGTCCACGTTCAGCACCAGGTCGCCCGCGCCCTGCTCAAAGCGCTGGAGCAGCAGGGTGTAGTCGCCCGGGGGCAGGCGGTGGAACTCGAAGCGCTGCGGGCCTATGCCGGGGTTGCTGGTCGTCACGCCTCGGATCTGGCGGAACATCGCGCCGTCCGCGCGCGCGCCGGTCGCTTCGCCTCGCTCGGAGACCAGCGCGGCGGCGAAGGGCGCGTCCACCGTCAGGCTGCTTGCCGCCTGCTGGACGGGCGCGCGCTCGGACACCCTCTGCGCCTGGGCTCGCACGATCTGACCGCTCGGCACGCTCACGCGCTCGTTCCCCACCACCACGTCCACCTCGCCCTCGGACGTGGTCACGGAGGTCTGGCCGTTGTCGATGGAGGTTTCGAAGACCGTCCCCAGCACCTGCACCGTCGCGTCCTGCGTCAGCACCACGTAGCGCGCACCCTCGCGGCTGTCGCTGACCACGTCGTTCCAGAGGCGGCCGGAGAACTGGCGGATCTGCACGTCGCGGGGCGCCGTCCCCGCGGCCAGGCGCTCGATCGCGATCTCCGTGGACGGGTCGAGCGAGGAGGTTGAGCCGTCCGGGAAGGTGAGCAGGGCGTAGCCCTCGGCATTCGTGCGGAGGCGGGCGCCCTGGCGCACGGCCGCGCCGTCCGTGAGCGCGCGCCATCCGCCGTCCACCTGCTCCTCCGCCGTGCCGGCGAAGACGGTGAGCGTGGAGGCCGCGACGGTCGCGGCGGGCTGGGAGACGAGCAAGAACGTTCCGAGCGCCACGGCCAGCACGACCGGGGCAGCGGCGGCGGCGAACCGCGGCAGGAAGGCACCGCCTAGCATCCCGGCGCGGGGATCCAGGATCGCCGCTCCTGCGGCGTCTCCCGGATCAGCTCCATCAACTGCGCCCGGCGGATGCGATCCGGGGCGCGCTCGGCACGTCGCGGCAGCGCCTGCATGGAGGCGGCGGCGAGCAGCAGCGGCTCCAGCGCGGCGCGGTGCTCCGGGTAGCGCGCCAGGCACTCGGACACGGTCACGCGGCCGGCGGCGAGGTCGTCCAGGCAGCGATCGATGACGCTGGCGAGGTCTGGCGTGCTCACGGCAGTCCTCCTGTTTCCTCGATCTCGCGGCGGAGCGCCTGCAGGGCCCGCATCTGGAGGCCGCGCACCGTGACCTCCTTGCGCCCCATGATCTCGCCGATCTCGCGCGCGGACTTCTCCATCAGGAAGCGCAGCGTGAGCACCTGGCGATGATCCTCCGACAGTCGCGCGAGCGCCGCTTCCAGCGCCGCGGTCATCTCTCCGGCAAGAACCAGGGCTTCCGCCTCCGCGTCCTCCGGGACATCAATGCCGTCCAGGTCGGTGGTCTGCTTCCGGGTGCGGAAGTGATCCACCATCTGGTTGTGCGCCATCCGGTAGAGCCAGGCCTTGAACGGGACGCCCCTCGCCTCGTAGCGCGGGATGGCCTGCCACGCCTTCAGGAACACCTGCTGTGCCAGATCCTCCGCGGTATCCGGGTCACCCACGCGGTGGGCCAGATACCGGACGATCTCCGGCTGGAAGCGGTCGTAGAGCAGCCCGAACGCGTCCGAGTCGCCCTGCCGGGCACGGTCCCAGCGCATCGATCGGCGCCTGGTCAGTCGCGCTGGCGACCCGTTGGCTGCGCGCTACCGCCTCCGATTCTTTCAACGAGAACTGCCCCACTCACGTTCGCTCGTTCTCGCTACGGTACGGCGTGGGGCATGAGGAAGGGCGCACGGGGCGTCCGTCCCGCCTGCGGAGGCGTCCGGGAGACGCGGTGCGGCGTCGATACGCCCTCCGATGGCCCGCGTTCCGCCGCCGGACGGCCTTGCGCCTCCGGTCACCCGGGCCCACCTCCCTAACTACCGCGCCCGCCGAGTTGTTCCGCGGGCGCGGCGAGCCCCGGGCAACAGCAGGGGGGCTACGGGTACAGCGGTCCCCGGTCGAGGCCGGTGGCCTGCGGCAAGCCGAACATAATGTTGAGGTTCTGCATCGCGGAGCCGCTCTGGCCCTTCATCAGGTTGTCGATCGAGGACATGACCACGGCGCGTCGGTCGCCCGCCGCCGTGAACACCGAGAGGTCGATGTAGTTCGATCCGAGCGTGCCCTTCAGCGTGGGCGGCTCGTCCAGCACGCGGACGAACGGATGCCCGGCGTAGAACTCCCGGTAGCGCTCCAGGATCGCGGCGCGCGGCGTCGGCTTCGTCAGGGTGACGTGCATTGTGTTCAGGATGCCGCGGGTGGTGCCCAGCAGGTGGGGGATGAAGTCGACCGTCGCGCCGGACTTCGTGCCCATGCGCCCCAGCGACATCTCCGCCTCCACGACGTGCTGGTGGTTCAGCACGCGGTAGGGGATGACGTTGTCGTTCAGGTGGGAGAAGTGCTGCGTGGGCGCCGGCTTCTTGCCCGCGCCGGAGGAGCCCGTCAGCCCGTCCACCGCCACAATGCCGTCCGCGACCTGACCGTCCGTGTAGAGCGGTGCCATGCCCAGGATGATGCCGATCGCGAAGCAGCCGGGGTTGCCGACCACCGGCGCGGAGGCGATGGCCTCCGCGTTCA
>JAQCJS010000320.1 GCA_027592975.1 Chloroflexota bacterium | reverse complement strand
GCGTCCTTCGGGTTCGATCCGGGGTAGCCGCCCTCGATGTAGTGCACGCCGAGGTCATCGAGCTTCTGGGTGATGAGCAGCTTGTCGGCGAGCGAGAGCGAGATGCCCTCCATGCCCAGCCCGTCGCGCAGCGTGGTGTCGTAGAGCTGGATATCGGTCGCGGGCGTCGAGGCGTCAGTCGTCATGTCGGTCGTTCTCCGTGGGTCACCGGGTCTCACGCCTGCTCGCCGGGGGCGGAGGCCTGTGCTGGGGGCCGGTGGCCGGATGTACGTTCGGGGTGATGGCTCGCCCCGTGGGGACGGCGGGACTAGGCGCGCGAAATGGAAGCCGTCGCCGGCGAGAGCCGGACGACGCACACCACCTGCCGCAGCGCTTGCACCTTCATCACCCAACTCCCACGCTAAGGCTCCCAGTGTAGGCTGCACCCGTCCGCGCCCACAATCCGAGGTGCCCCCGGATGCCTTCGCCCCCTGCGCCCCAGCCCCCGCCCGACGGCCGCACCCGCGAGACCGCGCACCCTCGCCCGTCCGCGCGCGTGGTCGTGCTGGACGAGGCTGACCGTATCCTGCTGGTCCACTCGGAGTGGGACGGCCGTTCGCTCTGGTTCACCCCCGGTGGGGGCCTTGATCCGGGCGAATCGCCCCAGGACGCCGCCCGCCGCGAACTCCTCGAGGAGACCGGTCTCGATCCCGGCACGCTGCGCTGGGAGGGGGTGTGCTGGCTGCGGGACTGGACGTGGCGGTCGGAGCGGCAGGCCCGCTGGATCGCCAGCCACGAGCACTTCTACCTCGCGCACTACCCCGGCGCAGGCCCTGCGCTCCCCAACGGTGCCCACCACCACTCCCACGAGGAGATCCTCGCCCTGGGCCAGTGCCGCTGGTGGAGCCTGGACGACCTCCGCGCCGAGGCCCCGGCCACCTCACCCGCCTGCCTCCTCGACATCCTCCCCGCGCTCATCGAGGGCGGGTGTCCCCCGCAGCCGATCGCGATCGGGCGGTAGCGGATTGTGCGAATAATCGAATAATCACAGAGGTTGGTCGATTATTCGTATAATCGACCAATCATGCCCTACCAGCCCACCATCGATCTGAACCGCCTTGCCCCGCTGCTCGCCCAGCCTCGAGGAGCTTCGCCGCGAGATCGGCGCAATCGCTGTGCCGGAACCCCTTGGCCGATGGCTCCGCGATCGCGCCGAGGCGCAGGGCGCCCACATGTCGACGAGCATCGAGGGCAACCTGATGACCGAGCCGGAGGTGCGCGCCCTCTTCGCGCGCGCGCACCCGGCGTCAGCGGACCGCGCCGAGCGGGAGAACCTCGACTACCGCGACGCCGCGCGCTTCGCGCAACAGGTCGCCAACGACCAGCACGCGGACCTCGACGAGGGTGTCGTGCGCGCGCTGCACTTCATGGTGGAGCGCACCACGGACGACTACGGGACGCCGGGCCAGTACCGGACGGAGCAGAACCAGATCACCCACGCCGGGCGCCGCGTCTATCTCCCGCCGTCCGCCGACGATGTGCCCCGTCTGATGCGCGACCTCGTCGCGTGGCTGCGGGAGCAGCGAGGCGAGTTGCACCCGCTGATCCTCGCCGCGGTCGCGCACCTGGAGTTCGTCGGCATCCATCCGTTCGACGACGGCAACGGGCGCACCGCCCGTGCGCTCACCTCGTACTTCGCGGCGCGCGGCAACTGGACGCTCCGCGGCCTCGTGCAGACCGAGGCGACCTTCGGCCGCGATCGGATGCGCTACTACGCGGAGCTGCAGCGCTATCAGAGCCCGAGCTATCCGCCGCCGAGTCGCGACGTCACGGATTGGTGCGTGTGGGTGCTGCGCCGCTACGCCATCGAGATCGTGACGACGATCGGGATCATCCAATATTGGAACGAGTTGCTGGCGCGTCCTGATCCATGGGGCACGAAGTTCCAGCCCGGCTATATGTACCTCGCTTTGTCGGGCAGCGCCTCAAGTAGTGAGTACGCTCGCGCCGTCGGAATCTCAGCGGCGAGCGCGGTGACGCAACTCAATCTCATGCTCGAATCCGAGTGGGTACGTCGAGAAGGACGAGGTCGGTCAACACGGTATGTCTACCAGAGCGACCACACGGCCCTAGTTGCGGATGTTTGCTATGGGCGCGCCGTCGCCCGCCTCGGCGAACCGTAGCCCTCAAGGCGCCTACCCCCCGATGCGCTCGATCACCAGGTCGGCCATCTCGCGCGTGCCGAGCGTCTTCTCGCCGGGGGTCGCGATGTCGCCGGTGCGGTGGCCCGCCTCGATGACCTCGGTGACGGCGCGCTCGATCGCCTGCGCCTCCGTCTCGAGGCCGCACGAGTGGCGGAGCAGCATCGCCGCGGACAGCAGCATCGCCAGCGGGTTCGCGATCCCCTTGCCCGCGATGTCCGGCGCGGAGCCGTGGATCGGCTCGTACATGCCCAGGCCGGTGCCGTCCGCCTTCATCGTCCCGATCGAGGCGGAGGCGAGCAGGCCCATGGAGCCGGTGAGCATGGAGCACTCGTCCGTGATGATGTCGCCGAACATGTTGTCCGCGATCACCACGTCGAAGTCGCGCGGGCGGCGGATCAGGTGCATGGTCATCGCGTCC
>JAQCJS010000319.1 GCA_027592975.1 Chloroflexota bacterium | reverse complement strand
CAGGTCGCGCAGCACGGTGCGGGTCGCCTCATCTGCGGAGGTCAGCGCCTCGCGCGTCCGGGCCAGTTCCGTCTGCGCGGCGATCACCGCGCCGTCGAGCTCCGCGATGGTCGCGTCGATCGCGCTGGCGTCGACCGCCGGAATGTCCTCAACCGCGATCGAGGCCTCGAGCTCCGCACGGCGCACCGCGAGCAGCTCCAGGCGCTGGGCGGCCAGGGCGACGGCCTGCTCCAGGCGCAGCCCCTCCTCCGCCAGTTCACGCTCGCGGGCCTGCGCGGTCTCCAGCGCGGCGCGGCGAGCGGCGAGGCTCTCCTCCACCGTCGTAAGGCGCGACTCGGTCTTCTGGAGCTCACCGCGCGCGGCGTTGAACGCCTGCGACTGCTGATCATGCGCGGCCTGCGAGGCGGTCTTCGACTCCAGCGCCTCGCGCAGCTCCGCCTCCAGCACCACCTGCAGTGCGTCCGAGAGGTCGGCCGCCAGCTCCTGGTACCGGGCGGCGCGGCGCGACTGGCGGGCGAGCGCGCGCAGGCGCGGTTCCACCTCGCGGATCAGCATCCGGACGTGGCCCAGGTTGTCGCGCGTCTCCACCAGGCGGCGCTCCGAGAGCGTGAGCTGGTGGCGGTGGCGGCGGACGTCCGCCGCCTCCTCGATCAGCTCGCGCCGGTCGGACGGGCGCAGCGCGAGCACCTCGTCCACCAGGCCCTGCGACATGTGTGCGTAGGAGTTCTGGCCGACCTGTGCCCGGCGGAACAGATCCAGCACGTCCGACAGGCGTACCTGCTGGTTGTTGATCAGGTACTCGTTCTCGCCGGAGCGGTGTGCGCGGCGCGTCACGGCCACCTCGGAGAACTCGATCGGCATCCAGCCGTCCGAGTTGTCCAGGTACAGCGTGACCTCCGCCAGGCCCATCTGCCGGCGCTTGTCGGAGCCGGAGAAGATCACGTCCTCCGTCTTGCGGGCACGGATCTGCTTCGACGACTGTTCGCCGAGCGCCCAGCGCAGCGCGTCGGCCACGTTGGACTTGCCGGAGCCGTTCGGCCCCGCGATGACGGTCATGCCCGGCCCGAACTCGAACCGCTGCCGGTCCGCGAACGCCTTGAAGCCGTGAACCTCGAGTCGCCTCAGGTACACCTATGCCCCGCTTTCCGGTCGCTGCCCGCTGTCGGGTCGGTTGTCCTGTGCGTTCACGTTGCCGCCGAGGCGCGCGCGAAGGATGGGTAGCGCCTCGCGTGCCGCCTCCTTCTCCGCCTCCTGCTTGCTGGAGCCGCTGCCCCGGCCGAGCGTCTCCCCGCCGATGCGAACCTCCACCTCGAAGTGGCGCTCGTGCTCGGGGCCCGCGGAGTTGACGAGTGCGTACTCCGGCCGGCCGAAGCGATCCTGCGCGATCTGCTGCAGTGCGCCCTTCGGGTTCAGGATGTCCGGGTCGCGCGTGAGCGCATCCAGGTCCTCGGCGAGCGTCCGCGTCACGAAATCGCGCGCCGCCTCCAGCCCCTGGTCGAGGTAGATCGCGCCGACCACGGCCTCGTAGGCGCGCTCCAGATTGCCTTCGCGCTCGCGGCCGCCGGTCTGCTCCTCGCCACGTCCGAGCCGCAGCCACGGGCCGAGGTCGAGCACGCCGACGGCGATGCGCGAGAGCGTGGGGCCGCAGACGAGCTGGGAGCGCCATTCGGTGAGGCGGCCCTCCTGCACCTCCGGGAAGCGGCTGAAGAGCGCCTGCGCGACGATCAGCCCGAGCGTGGCGTCCCCGAGGAACTCCAGCCGCTCGTTCGTCGGCGTCGCATCGTCCGGGTGCTCGTTGGCATAGGAAGGGTGGGTCAGCGCCTCGCGGAGCAGCGCGATGTTATGGAAAGCCATACCCACCCGCGCCTCGAGCGCGGTGAGTTCATGCGGCCCCGGGGATGCGGCGGCGGGGTGTGCGGACACAAGAACCACGCCTGAGCCTTTCCCATCGCACGTGCCCCACCCGCGCGTACGATGTGCAATGCCCAGCCCGACGGCATGACGCTTGGGGAGAGTCAGCCGGGTCGAGCGATCGTAGGGAGAGCCTTCAACAGTGTCAAGAATGGCTCATGCGCCTAAGCGGCCTCACCTTCCACAGCTCCAGGGGCTGTTGACAGCGCCCGAACGCGCGCTGCTGGATGCTGCCAGAAACGAGGCGAATGCCTCCGCCGTTCCGCTCTGGCTCGTCGGTGGCGCCGTCCGCGATCTCGCACTCGGACGCGACGTCCACGACCTCGACCTCGCCCTCGCGGGTGACGCCCCCGCCTTCGCGCAGCGCGTCGCCGCACGTTTGGACGAGGTGGCTCGCGCCCACACCACGCACGAGGCGGAAGCGCGCTTCGGCACCGCCTCGGTTCGCCTCGCCCTCCCCGGCCAGCCGGAGGCGCGGCTCGACCTCGCTCGACTGCGTACTGAACATTATGTCGCAGCAGGAGCTCTCCCGGAGGTCGACTTCGTCGATGCGATCGAGGCCGACCTGCTGCGGCGCGACTTCACCGTGAACGGAATGGCGCTCGGACTCGCCGGCGGCGTGGAGGACCGGCTCGCCGACCCCGCCGGGGGCCTCGACGACCTCGCCGCGCGGCGTCTGCGGGGGTTCCACCCC
>JAQCJS010000318.1 GCA_027592975.1 Chloroflexota bacterium | reverse complement strand
GCGACGGGATCGTGGATCCCGCCGGCGCGGCCAACCTCGCGCGCGCGATGGTGGAGGCGGGAGCCGACATCATCGACATCGGAGCGGAGTCCACGCGCCCGGAGTTCGCGCCCGTGGACGCGGACGACGAGTGGGATCGACTGTCGCTGATCTTCGGCTCGGTGCGGCGCGCGGTGCGCGGCACGCCGATCACCGTGGACACGACGAAGGCGAGCGTGGCGCGCCGCGCGATCGAGGCCGGCGCGGACGCGGTGAACGATGTCTCCGGGCTGCGGGGCGACCCGGACATGGCGGCGACCGTCGCGCAGGCCGGCGTGCCCGTGGTGATCATGCACAACCAGCGCGGCCGCGAGTTCGGCGGCGACGTGATCGAGGACATCCGCAACGGTCTGCGCCGAGGCATCGCGCTGGCGGAGGCCGCAGGCATCCCGCGCGATCGCATCATCCTCGACCCCGGCTTCGGCTTCGGGTGGGGGCCGGTGCAGAACTACAACATGCTGCGCCGTCTCGGCGAGTTGCGTGACCTCGGCCGGCCGATGCTCATCGGCACGTCGAGGAAATCGGCGATCGGCTACGTGATCGACCGGCCCGCGGCGCAGCGCGTGTGGGGCACGGCCGCGACGGTCGCGCTCGCGATCCAGCAGGGCGTGGACATCGTGCGCGTGCACGACGTGGACGAGATGACGCAGGTCGTGCGCGTCTCCGATGCCGTCGTGCGCGGCGTGCTGCCGTAGCGCTCGCCGCCACCTCGATGCCGCTCCGCCGCGTCATGCTCGCGCTCGGCTCGAACCTCGGCGACCGGCGTCAGCACCTGCGCGCCGCGATCGAGGAGCTGCGCGCGGGCGGCGTCGCGATCGATGCCGTGTCCGCGCTGTACGAGACGCCGCCGTGGGGTGTGACGGATCAGCCCGCGTTCCTCAACATCGCGGTCGCGGGGAGCAGCCGCCTGGACGCCCGCGCGCTGCTGCGCCTCGCGAAGCAGATCGAGGCAGCGCACGGACGCGACTTCGACGCCGAGCGCTGGACCGCGCGCCCGCTGGACATCGACCTCGCGCTGATCGAGGGCGAGACGGTGGACGAGCCGGACCTCGTGGTGCCGCACGCGCTGCTCGCAGAGCGCTCGTTCGTCCTCGTGCCGCTCGCGGACGTCGCCGGCGACACCGTGCACCCCGCGCTCGGCCGCACCATCACCGCACTCCGCGACGCCCGCCCCCCCACCGAGCGCGCCGAGGTCGTGCGCCTCGCCCCCGCGGGGTGGGAGGGGGAGGGGTAGGGTAGGGGAGCGGGAGAGTGCAGAGTCGGGGCCCGCGCGGGGAGAGCGATCGGGTCAGCTTGTACGAGCGATCGCCACCATCCCATCGACGGTGATTCGAACCGGCCGAGCCTCTTTCACCCCAGGGAGGAACTCGATCAGCACGCTCGCCTCGTATCGGGAGCCTTCGCTCCCCGACCAGATTTCGGCTCGAGGCTCGGCGTCATCGAGATTATCCCGAACTACCGCACCAAGACGCTGGGCATCCTGTCGCCTGATTCGGTAGTGGATAAGGAGATTGCCCGTGATCCACGCTTGAGCGACCGGCACGTCCACGAGATCGAACACGTCGAGGATCTGCAGCCCGTCCACCTCGAAGCCGTCAAAGGTTAGATCCTCCAGATAACTTTCGTAGGATCGGTTCACATCCACGGTGATGGGAGTTCTCGCGAGTTCTGCCTCCAACCAGGCGATGAGCTCGTCCATCGCTTCATCGTCAGCGAGCAGTGCCGCCAGGTGCGCTGCGCGGGGCAACTCGGGTAGAACGACCTTCGTGATGAAGTCATCGAGTGATGGAAAGATGGTGATCGCATGCCCCGCCGCGTGCGCCTCGTCTGCGAGGTCGCGGTCGAGTTCCCCGTTCGCGCCGGCGAAGTCTTTTGTGTTTCCAGTGACTAGAGCGAGCGCACCGGATGCGGAGGGCTTGAGCTCCAGCACGGACTGCCAGATCAGGAAATCGCGATAGCCCTTCTCACGTTGTTCTCCGCCGCGTCCGAACGGCTTCGATCCACGGTGCATCCTATCGATCACAACTTCGTGGCTGACTTCGGGGATAGGGAGGACGTGAAGGACGCCCTGCTTCTCGAGCCCGGTCAGCACGCCCTTCGCCATGATCACGAACTGTTCGGCTTCAGGGTCAGGGATATCGAGCCAATCCGATCCAACGCCGAGGCTACTCAGGAGTCGCCCCCTGTCGCCGAAGTACATCCACGGCTTCGTGAATCCGTTCCTCAACCTGCCGGAAGTACTCCTCCCTGACTACCGCTGGGATGAGCAACCGTGCGTTGCACGTTGTCACGTACTCGCGCAGCAGTTGAATGTTCAGGCCGGTAAGGACCTGGCCCTTGAAGAGCACCGAAGTATCCAGAACCACGTCCATACCGGCCCCCGCTCTGGCCGCATTATGCATCGTCCTCGCCCCTCCGCCCCCCCCCCCCGTATCCTGTTCCCACGTCGCTCGCGGTGGGCGGCGAGCCTGGCGCTGCGCCCGGCCTCCTCGCGAGGCCCCCGAGGTGCGCGCCCCGTCCGAGGAGTCCGCTCGTGGAGCCAGTCGTAGCCGTCATCGGGGCCACC
>JAQCJS010000317.1 GCA_027592975.1 Chloroflexota bacterium | reverse complement strand
AGGACACGGCGTGGTCCGCGAAGAGGCGGGTGATCACCTCCTCGTGCGTGGGGCCCAGGGCGAGCTCGCGGTCGCGGCGGTCGGTGAGCTGGAAGAGCACGTCGCCCATCGCGGCGCGGCGTCCGGTCTGATCCCAGAGCTCGGCGGGCTGCATTGCCGGGAGGGTCACCTCCTGCGCGCCGGCCGCGTCCATCTCCTCGCGGATCACCTGCTCGATCTTCCGCTTCACGCGGTGCCCCAGCGGCATGAACGAGTAGACCCCGGCCATGAGCTGGTCGATGTACCCGCCGCGCAGGAGCAGCGCATGGCTGGGCGTGTCCGCCTCGGTGGGTGCTTCGCGGAGGGTGTGGCCGAACATTCGTGACATGCGCATGGGCGGAGTCTACGGGCGCCCGGTCACGCGGGCTAGACGTCCCCGCGCGTGCTCGGGCGAGGGATCGGCGCGTCCCGGTACGATGGAGGCATGACGAACCCCGCTGACGGCCCCTCCGGCGTCTGGCCGCCGCCGCTCGACCCGAAGGCGCCGCGTCCCCGTGACGAGGCGGGACGGCCGCTGCCCGAGGGCACGGCGACGCGGCTGGTGCTGCCGGACTTCGACGCCATGAGCATCGACGAAGGGCACGAGGCGGCGCGGGACTTCTTCGACGAGGGCAACTACTTCGGCGCGCACGAGGCGTGGGAAACGTGCTGGGCGCGCTGCAAGGGCACGGGGGACGAGGAGTTCTTCAAGGGCCTCGCGCAGCTCGGCGCGGGGTACACGCACTGGCTGCGCGGCAATGCGCACGGCGTCAACGCGCTCCTCAGCCGCGCGCTGGAGCGCATCGGCCGCCACGGCTCGCCGCACCGCGGCATCGACATCGCCGAGTTCATGGAGATGGTCGAGGAGGTACGCGCCACGGCGGCGCGCTGCGAGACGGCCGGGGAGCCGCTGCCCGCCCTGGAGCGGCGGCTGGTGCCTCGGGCGTGACGGGCGCATTCTGAGCGCATGACTTCCCGCCAGCGCCTGGAGGCCGATCACACGCCCGACGCGATCCGCGCGCGGCTGAACGATGGCCCTGACCATTCCTACCTGGGTGACTTCGTCTTCGGCGCGATCGACGGCGCGGTCACGACCTTCGCCGTGGTCGCGGGCGCGGCGGGGGCGGGGCTCTCGGCCGGACTCGTGCTGGTGTTCGGCATCGCGAACCTGCTTGCGGACGGGTTCAGCATGGCCGTGAGCAACTACCTGGGCACGCGCGCCGAGCATCAGCGCCGCGAGCGCGTGCGCGTGGAGGAGCAGCGCTCCGTGCGCGCGATCCCCGAGGGAGAGCGCGAAGAGGTGCGGCAGATCTTCGCCGCGAAGGGCCTGTCCGGCGACACGCTGGAGCAGGTGGTGGATGCCATCACCGCGGACGAGCACCTCTGGGTGGAGACGATGCTCCGCGAGGAGTTCGGGCTGCCGAGCAGCGGCCGGTCGGCCTCGCGCGCCGGCCTGTCCACGTTTGTCGCGTTCATGATCGCCGGTGCGATCCCGCTCGCCGTGTTCGTCGCCGACTACGTGGCTCCCGGCGGCGTCCCGCACGCGCTCTGGTGGAGCGCGGCGATGACCGGCGTCACGTTCTTCTGCACCGGCGCCGCGAAGGCCCGCGTGGTGGAAGGCTCATGGTGGTGGTCCGGGCTGGAGACGCTGGGGCTGGGTGGCGGCGCGGCCATCCTTGCGTACCTCGCCGGGTGGCTCCTGCGGGGGCTCGCCACGCACGTCTAGACGCGGCGGCCCGTGATCAGCACCGCGACGCGCGGGCGGATCACCATGCCGCCGTCCTCCTCCGCCACCATCGCGCGGATGTCCGCGATGAAGCGCTCGCGTACGTCCGGCGGCAGGTCGTTTGTGTTCGAGTACGACCGCACGAGATCCTCGTAGCGCTCCACGGTGTAGACCTCGTCCCAGCGCCAGCGCTGGATGCGCACGTCCTCGAACAGCGGCGACTCGCGCATCTCCGCGGCCAGCGGGTGGTCGGCGTCCTCTGCGGAACCGGAGCGGTAGGGCCCCTGCTCCGGCCAGTAGCGCATATAGATCGGGTGGCTGCGTTCGAAGTAGCCGCGATCCACCGGAGACGCGATCTGCACCGTGTCGATGATCGCGAACAGCCCGCCCGGTACCAGCAGCGCGTGCGGCTTCGTCATGCGGGCCTCCGGCGTCACCCAGTGGTACGCCGTCGCGGAGACCACGAGGTCCCATGCGCCCTCGGCGAGCGGGGCGTCCTCGAAGCGCGCGTTCGCCACCGTGAGGTTGGGCTGCCGCCGGAAGCGCCGCGCGAGGTGCTCCGCGAGGCTCGGGCCTAGCTCGACGGCGGTCACATGCGCGCCGCGCCCGAGCAGCGCGCCGGTGAGCTGCCCCGTGGCGGGGCCGACCTCGACGGTGCGGAGAGGATCGTGGTCGGGCACGAGGTCGAACAGCGCGTCGATCAGCGGAGGCGGGTATTCCGGGCGCACCCGGTTGTAGGAGGCTGCGGCGTCGTCGAACTTCGAGGTCATCGTCGTCTCCGTTCTCGCCCGGTCCGGGGCGCGGACGGCGGAGACTACACGATGCCGGCCTCGCGGAGCAAGCGGAGGCCGCGCGCGACGTC
>JAQCJS010000316.1 GCA_027592975.1 Chloroflexota bacterium | reverse complement strand
CGACCAGCCCAGTCACGCCGATGCCGAGGCCGGAGGTTTCTGGCACGCCCAGCATGGCCGCCGGGTGCGCCAACGCGCGGGCGTTTCCGTTCAGTGGGAAGCCTGCGGGGAACTGGACCGCGCCCACGCCCGGCTCCAGGATCCAGTTGCCGGTGACCTCGCCGCGGATCAGCGTGTGGTAGCCCACCATCTCCGCGACCGTGATCGAAGCCGGGCCGGCGAGGACTCGCGAGAGTGCCCCCGACTGCAGGATGCGTCCGTCATCCATGACGTGCAGGTCGTCCGCGATGCTCACGGCGTCGCGCAGGTCGGCGGTGGCAATCAGCGTCGTCAGGTTGATGGACTTCAGCAACTGGCGGAGGGCGGCGCGGTAGTCCGGCCGTGAAACCTCATCCACTGGCCAGGTGGGTGATTCGATGAGCAGCACAGGCGGCGCGGGTGCGATCGCACGGGCGAGCGCGATACGCCAGCGTTCCGCGTCCGGCAGCGTCGTTGCGCGGTCACCCTCTGATCCGGTCATACCGCCGAGTTCCAGTACCTCTGCGACGCGCCGCTCGCGGTCGCCTGGCGGCCACTGAATACGCTCCAGGCCGTACCGCACGTTCTCCGCAACGGTGCCGGGGAACATCGGCGTGTCCTGGAACACGGCAGCCACGCGGCGGTGGGGCGCCGCCAGGTGCTGGACGGAGCTCTCGTTCAGGAAGATGTCACCAGAGGCGTGTTGCTCCAGCCCGCTGAGGACACGCAGCAGGCCACGCTTGCCCGACCGCTCCGGCCCGAACACCGCGCCGATCTGTCCGTTCTCCACGATCAGCGAAACATCCTCCAGCCGGGGCTGGAGACGAGGCGGCCCGACGAGGCGTTTGACTTCCAGCCTCATCCAGTAGCCTCCGCACGTGCAGCAATGCGCCGGAACCGTTCCGCAAACAGGAACGCTAACACCGCGCCGAGCCCAAGGATGGTTGCCAGCGCGTAGACCGGGCGTCCCGGCTCCGCGTTGCCGGTCGCCGCTTCCAGCAGCGCGATGCCGGCGGGAGCGGCGTTGCCCGGCGCCCGCAGCCAAGCGGCCCCCACTTCCGCTGCTGACACGGCGTACGCGAACAGGGTTGCCGCGAACAGCGAGGGCAGTAGCCGCTGCTCGCCCCAGCGTGCCATCGCCGTGCGGGGCCGGTCCCCCAGCAGCTGGGCAGTCTCCCGCAGCCTCCGACGTGACCGCACTGCCCTGACTTCGATGACGCGCCAGGCGATTGGGAACGCCAGCAGCGTGTGTGCGATGAAGACGAGCGCGACGGCGCGGTCCAGGTCCGGCCAGATCTGCTGGACGCCCTCCCGGAGCGCCAGGGCCAGCACGACCGGCGTCATGACGAACGGCGCGCCCAGGGCGAGGAACAGCGGACGACGACGCCACTCTGCGGGCAGTCCTGCAAACGCCCAGGCGAGCAGCGTCGCGATCAACGCGGAGCCGAATCCGTACACGAGTGTCCAGATGATTGTGTCGCCAGCGCTCTGTCCGCCCACGGTGGTGCGCAACAGCCGAGTGAAGACGCTGAAGTCCGCGGCGCCATCGTTGGTGACCGCGGCGCGCGCAACGGCCCCCAGGGGGACAACGGCGAGTGCTGCGAGCGGGACAAGGTACAGAAGGCCGCTGACCCACAGGAATGGGTGGGCCGGCCGCCTCCGTCGAGCGGAGCGAGCCACGGGCCACCCCCACAGCGCATGGCCGGCGACCGTGACAACCACGGCCACACCGAACTGCGCGAGCACCAGCACCGCCAGTTCCGCCCGCGTCACCGAGCCGTCAGCGCTCGCCGTCGCGATCGTGGATTCGAACGTCTGGTGCTCCGGGCCGCCCAGGATCTGCACCGTCGCTAGCGCTGTGAACCCCGCGAGGAACGCGACCGCGACGGCGGCACGCAACTGCCGTCGCACGTGCGGCCACGTGAGTGTCAGGAACGCGCGCAGGCGGCTGGCGCCCAACAGCCGTGCTGCATCCACCGTTCGACGTTCCGTCACTGACCACGCGGGGGTGACTAGCCAGATCATGACGCCCGTTGCGAAGGACGTATGGGCCAGGACGATCGCCGCGGTAGGCGTCACCTCGTCACCGATCAGTTCTCGGATACCCAGGGCGGTAACGATCGGCGGGATCCCCACGGTTGTGAGGAGGAGGAACGCGAGCGGCCCGCGGAACGGGAGGCCTCGTCGGCTCAGGAAGAACGACGCCGGGAGGCCCAGCAGGATCCCCGCGAAGGTGGCGACGAGGGCCTGTCCGGCGGCGAAGGTGAGCGGGTCACGCACCAGGGTTCGGTCGCGGAGCACCTGCCATGTCTCGGCCGGTCCATCCCCACCGGAGAGCGAGCGCGCTACCAGCACCCCGAGGGGAACCAGTTCTGACACGGATACGAGCAGCAGCGCCGCCAGGGCGCCGACCAGCCGCCGTCGTCGGACCGTTTCCCGCACGATGCTTCCCTCACGCCGTTCCTGTGAGTCGTCCGGGGCCTGCCGGGGCCTCAGGGCAATGGTGGACGGGTGGCCTCCATGCGTCCACCTTGTCCTCTCAGTACGCTAGCGGAGGTCGCCGTCCGGGGGCAGCAGCCCAAACAGTTGCCAGCCCG
>JAQCJS010000315.1 GCA_027592975.1 Chloroflexota bacterium | reverse complement strand
CCGCTGGCCCTCGCCCTCCCTTCGCGCGTGGCGGCCGAGGACGGCACCGTGGTCGACGAGTGCGCGGTCGAGGGACGGGACACGCGTCCGCACAAGGGGTTCGCGAGCACCCGCGAAGGCTCCGGCGGTCAGTGCACCACGCACGCCGCGCGGCGCTTCGATACGGTCGCCCCCGATCCGGGCGTGAACTGGCGCGGGAACGCGCGCTTCTGGTACGCGAACGCGGAAGCGGCCGGCTGGGTCGTCAGCCCGGCGCTGCGCGACGTGCGGCCCGGTGCCGTGGTCGTCTGGGACGGCAGCGCGGGCCACGTCGCCTTCATCGAGGCCGTGATGCCCGAGGGCATCTATGTGAGCGAGATGAACTGGAGCCAGCGCGCCTGCGCCTGGTCCTCGCGCTTCCGCACCTCGGCCTGGGGGCGCGTGGGCTACGCGTTCCTGCCGTGGGAGTCCGTGCAGTCGCGCCTCGGGCACGCGTTCATCGGCTACGTCTACCCGGTGCGGCGCGAATTGATCGGCTTCTAGCGCGTCTTGCGCCCCATCCCCCGTTCCGCGCGCGCGTACGGTAGGGACATGAACCGCAGACGCTTCATCCACCGCATGCTTCACGCTTCGACTGCCCTCGGCGTCGCCGCGCTCGCGCTGCCGTTGCACCGTGCCGGCGCGGCCTCCGCCGTCGAGGCGGATATCGAGGTCGCGCTCGCCGCTCCGCAGAACCTCGACGCACGGGCGCGCTCCAACGGCACGATCGAGGTGACGTGGGAGCCCGTACCGGAGGCGCTGGCTTACGCGCTACAGCGGCGGGCTCCTGAGGACGACAGCTGGAGCATGATCGCCACGACCTACGCCCTCGACGGGATCGCGGAGTCGCGCGGGCCGTACATGGATCGGGACCTGGTCGCCGGCGTGCGCTACCGCTACCGCGTGCGCGCGCTCAGCGCGATCGCGCGCTCCGACTGGTCGAACACGAACGCCTCGATCGCCCTCGTGGCGACCGAACCCGCTAGCTGATCGCGACGAGGCGCGGGGCGGCGGGCTTCGACTCGCGGACGATCGCGTTCGGGGCGACGTCCGTGCAGGCGCCGCAGCGGATGCAGGCCACCTCGTCCAGCGTGCGGTTGCCGGGTGTGCCGTTGATCGCCGCGACCGGGCAGATGTCCTGCGCCTCCGCGAGGCGCGGGTCAGACTGGTTGGTGATCCGGAAGCGGATCAGCCCTTCGCACTCCAGCGCGTCGCAGGTGCGCCCGGCGCTGTGGCGCTCGTACTCGTCGCCGAAGTAACGCAGCGTGTTGCGCACGATCTTCGGGCTGAACTGGCCGTGCACGCAGTTCGAGAACTGTAGCGTGCGGTCGAGCAGCGCGAGGTTGTGACGGTCTTCGTGGCGGCCGTCCCCGGCGATCGTGCGGCGGATGATCTCGGTCTGGCGCTGGTTGCCGCCGTGGCAGGTCGTGCAGCGGCCGCACGACTCCTCCTCCACGAACTGCGTGAACATCTCCGCCATGTGGATCGTGCAGACGCGGTCGGACAGGAAGACGATGCCGCCGCCGCCCATCAGCGCGTCCAGCGCGGAGAACGGCGCGTTCTCCATGGACAGGTTCGGCACCTCGCGTGCCGGGAGCATGGAGCCCAGCGGGCCCCCGGACTGGATCGCCTTCATCTGGTGGCCCGGGATCACCCCGCCGCAGGCCTCGATCACCCCCGACCGCGGGGCACCGAAGGGGATCTCCATGAAGCCGACGCGCTGGATGTCGCCGGAGAAGGAAAAGAGGCGCGTGCCGCGCATCCGCTCCGTGCCGTGCTGGATGTACCACTGCGCGCCGTGCTCGATCACCATCGGCGCGTTCGCGTAGGTCTCCACGTTGTTCACGTTGGACGGCTTCATGAACACGCCCGCGCCCGCCGGGAACGGCGGCTTCACGCGCGGCATGCCGCGGCTGTCCTGGATCGAGGAGATCAGTCCCGTCTCCTCGCCGCAGACGTAGGCGCCCGCGCCGCGGATCACGCGCAACTCCAGGGGCATCGTGCTGCCGAAGACGCCGTCGCCCAGCAGCCCCGCCGCCTGCGCCTGCGCGAGGGCCTGCTCCATCCGCGCGATGGCGAGGGGGTACTCGTCGCGGATGTAGATGAAGCCGCCCTTCGATCCGGTCGCGTACGCCGCGATGATCAGGCCCTCCACCAGCAGGTGCGGGTCGCCCTCCATGATCACGCGGTTCACCCATGCGCCCGGGTCGCCCTCGTCGGCGTTGCAGATCACGTAGTGCTCGTCGCCCGGCGCGGTGGCGAGGAAGTTCCACTTCGTGCCCGCCGGGAAGTTGCCGCCGCCGCGTCCACCGAGGGCGGAGTCGATCAGTTCCTGGCGCACCTGCGCCGGCGACTGGTGGCGATCCAGCATGCGCGCCGCGGCGTGGTAGCCGCCCGTCGCGATGTAGTGATCCAGGTCCTCCGGGTCCGTGAAGCCGAGGCGGTGGATCAGCCGCCGGCCGCCCTTCGGCTCCAGCGCGAAGAACGGGTGCTCGCGCAGGCTCGGGATCCCCGAACGGGCGCCGGCAAGGGTGCCGACCGCGAGCGTCGAAGCCACGGGCGCGGCGCCGGTGGCGATGTCCACGATCAGCGCGGCGTGCTCC
>JAQCJS010000314.1 GCA_027592975.1 Chloroflexota bacterium | reverse complement strand
CCCGCTGGTGCTGGGCGGCGCGATCGCCCTCGCCTTCCGCGACCCGGAGCGCACGATCGAGCAGCGCGCGGACGCGGCGCTCTCCCCCGCGGACGGCCGCGTGCTCCGCGTCGCCCGGGAGTTCGATGACTACTGGCAGACGGAGATGACCGAGATCGCGATCTTCCTGGCGCTGCAGGATGTGCACATCCAGCGCATCCCGATCACCGGGGAGGTCGTGGCACAGCGCCGCAAGGCCGGCGGCTACAAGCCCGCCATGACCGAAGCAGCACGACACGGCAACAACCAGCTGGCGACCTATCTGCAGACGGCCGTGGGCCCCTGCACGGTGACGCAGATCAGCGGGCTGATCGCGCGGCGCATCGTCACGTGGTCGCAGGCCGGCGACCACGTGGAGCAGGGCGATCGCCTGGGCATGATCAAGTTCGGATCGCAGGTCACGCTGCGCGTGCCGACCTCCGCGAACGTCCGGGTCTACGCGGGCGACCGCGTGACCGGCGGCATCACGGTGATGGCCGAGTTCTAGCGCAGCACCGGACCTACCGCCCGACGAAGAACGGCGGCCGCTTCTCCGCGAACGAGCGCCGCCCCTCCCACGCATCCTCCGAGGTGCGCACGATGTTCTGCGCGGTCCACTCGAACTCGATCTGCTGTTGCAGCGTCGCGCCCCACGAGTGCATGACCTCGCGCTTGGACCACATCAGCGAGAGCGGCGGACCGGCGGCGAGTTGACGCGCGAGCTCAAACGCACGCGCGTCCGGGTCGTCCACGAGCTCGCTGCCAAGGCCGATCGCCGTGGCCTCCTCTGCCAGCACCTCGCGGCTGGTGTAGAGCAACTCCAGCGCGCGGGCGTGGCCGACGAGGCGCGGCAGCCAGTACGTGAGCCCGCAGTCCGGCCCCAGCGCGCGGCGTGCGAACACGGTGATGAATCGCGCGCTGGGCCCCAGCACGCGCAGGTCGAACGAGGACGCGAACGCGAACCCGGCCCCCGCGCACACGCCGTTGATCGAGGCGATCGTCGGCTTGTCGATGCGCGCCATCGCCAGGCCCATCGCGGAGATTCCCATCGAATCGGTCGGCGTCGCCTCGGGCCGCGCCTCGGGCGCCGTGGGATCGCGGTCGACGATGTCCGCGCCGGAGGAGAACCCGCGGCCCGTGTGCGTGCAGACGACCACACGGACGTCCGGGTCGTTCTGCAGCCGCCGCCCGAGCTCCACGATCTCCCAGAAGGTCTGGGTGCGCAGGGCGTTCAGCCGCTCCGGCCGCGTCACCTGGAAGTGGCCGATGCCATCCGTGACCTCCACCCGCAGATCCTCGAAATCGCTGTAGTCCATCACCCACCTCCTGCTCCGTCGCCAGCATCACCGGCGCACCGTTGGGCGTAAAGAGCATGTGGCGCTGGCCACTGCGTGCTATAAACAATCGCGATTATTCCTGCACGTGATTTTTTCGCCCGGAGCATCCCCAATCACGCCGGAGCGAGGAGCATCTGAGAGGCTTCAATCCATGACCATCGCTGGCGAGCTCGCGGCGTTCCTGACCGAGACCCAGGCGTCCGACTTGCCTCCGATCACGCTTGAACGCGCGCAGATGAGCATCGCGAGCACGATCGCGAGCGCGGCGATGGGCTTCGACATCGAGTCGTCGCGCATCATTCGTGACCTGGCGAAGGAGCACGGCGGCCCGGCGGAGGCGTCGGTCTGGTTCGACGGCACGAAGCTCCCCGCAATCGACGCGGCGCACGCCAATGCTCTGGCCAGCGACGCCGCCGCCTCTGACGACAGCGACCTCCGTAGCATCGCCCACATCGGCACGATCGTGACCAGCACGTCGATCGCCATGGCGGAGCGCCTGGGCTGCTCCGGGATGGACGTGCTACGCGCGATGGTGCTGGGCTACGAGGCCGCCGGCCGCATCGACGAGTCGCTGACGCCGGGGCGCATGCAGCAGGGCTTCCACGGCTCGGTCTCCACGGTCTTCGGCGGCACGGTCGCCACGGGCACGCTGCTGGGACTGAACGCGGCGCAGATGGAGCAGGCGATCGCGATCGCCGCGACCTCCATCGGCGGCATCGCGATCGCCGCGAACACCTCGTGGGCGCGGGAGTACCACGCGGGACAGTCCGCTCAGGTGGGCGTTCAGGCCGCACAGGCCACGCCAAGCCACCTGGGCCCGTACCGATCCACCAGGTGTCCCAGTGCACGGGGGCGGAGATGCCGGCGCTGATCTGGCGGAAGGTGATGCACCACGCGAGCGTCCCCAGCGAAAGGCCCAGGTCGTCCCGGATCGGCACGATGAACATGGAGAAGACGACCGGGTTCAGCGGCGCCGTGATCCAGTTCCCCATGAAGGAGACCGCCACAATCACCCAGCCGTAGAAGAACGGCGTCTGCACGGGCGGCTTCGGCGACGGCATTGCTCGCGCTCCTCGAACCCGCCCGGCGGGTGAGCGCCGCGCGGGAGGCGGCGGCATCCGCGCACGATATGCCTGCCCTCCTTAACGCGCACGTAACAGTACGCGCCCACGCCTCCGAGGTTCGCGGAGCATCGAGGGCGCCTCGAGCCGGCCTCCGGCGGCGCGACATCGCGGGGCAGGATCGGCGCAACAACGCCGGGAGCGCTA
>JAQCJS010000313.1 GCA_027592975.1 Chloroflexota bacterium | reverse complement strand
TCCATCAGCCGCGCCACCGGCACGGCGATCACCGCCGCGCCGATCACCGAGGACGCCGACGCAAGCCCGCTGAGCGATTCCGTCCCCAGGTCTGCCGCGAGCAGCGCGCCCACGGCGATGCCGGAGGCGACGCCGACGCCGCCGAGCACCTGCGCCGCAGCTAGCACGCGCACCACGCGCCGCTGGACGCGGTGCAGATCAGTGCCGCTGGTGGTCGTCATGGAGCCTCGACCTTCGTGTCGCCGGCGGGCGCCGGGGGGGGGGCATTGTCGCACGCCGATGGGCACCGAGCCCTCGCCCGAGGCACAGGACTGCACGGCCGGGCGCGGGAGTCGGGGAACCGCCGAGCCTCCTCGGTTCCCCGCGCGCGCAGCGCTCCGGGACGCGCAGTCTACGCGGCGGTCCGGCTCAACGGACGCCGGCCGGCACCAGTGCGTCCCAACGCTCTGCCGCCTGCGCCACCACCACCTCGATGTCCTCCGCGAGCAGGTAGCGCTCGCCGGCGAGCCGCTTCGTCGCCGCGCGGACGCGGTTTAGGTAGTCCTGGCGGTCGCGGTACCGCTCCAGGATGGCGGGACGCGGGTCGCCGCTCGCGGCGCGCTCGGCCGCGGTGACGGGGAAGGGGATGGTGGAGCCGGTGAGCGGCATGATCTGGCCCGCACCACCCGTCTGTGCATGACGCGGGTTCCAGCCCATCAGCGTGGCCAGCGGCACCGTCACGTCCGGCAGCCGCACCCCGGCCGCCTCGTTCCCGTCGGCGTCGACGGCGGAGACGAGCGTGGGATACGGCTCCCCGGTCACCGACGGCAGGACGGTGGAAGCGCGATCGCCGTCCGGGCCGAAGTCGAGGCGAGGCATCGTGGCGAGGCGCTCCGCCAGCGGGACGATCGCCGCGGGCAGCGCGCGAAACGCCTCGATCACCTCCGCGCGCGGCATGGCCGAACCGTCCACCACGCGGGGGAGCGCGCTCGGCGGCGGCTCGATGCCCTCGCACACCCACTGCTCGAGGTTCACGAGCGCGGCGCGCAGGAGCGTCCGGTAGTCCGTGGTGTTGAAGAGGTGCGCGCCCCGCGCGCTCGGCTCCAGCGGGGAGGCGTCCGTCATCGGGAGCGTGGCGCCACCGTGCTGCGATCCGGCCATGAAGTAGGCGCGCGCTTCCGGCAGCTCCGGCAGGTCGCGCACCCCGGCCGGGTCGATGTGCAGAAGCGAGGCGTCCCCGCGCCAGTACTCCGTCGCGCTGTTCGTCGCGATGATCCGGGGCACCGCGGTGCGGACGCGCAGCGGGCCCAGCAGTCCCGGCAGCGTCTGCCCGCTCAACGGGTCAACGGTGTCCTCGTACGTGAACGGCGGGCGGTAGCCGGGCCCGTACGGGCTGGTGAGCGAGGGCTGCCCGAACCGGTAGTTGAACTCCCCCATGCGCCCACCGGCGATGTGAACGTGGAAGCCGTCGTACGCGGCGCGGCCGTCCTCGTCCAGGTTGAACGCGCCATGCATCAGCGTCCGCAGGAAGCGTCCCGACTGCGAGCTGCCGAACGCGAACGCGTGCGTCAGCCGGCCGCGCGCCGGGTTGTCCTCCGCTGTGGAGTGGCGCAGGAACGTCGCCGCGTCGCGGAAGGCGAGGAGACCCGCACCGACCACCGGGCTTGTCGCCGTGCGATAGACGATCTCGTAGAACCGCCCGGCCTCGAAGCCGCCGTCCAGCGCGACGCGCGACGCGTCCGCGACCTCGCCGCCGTCCTCCACGCGTGCGAAGCGCCAGCGCACGCGGTCGATCTCCGTGCGCGGCGCGTCCGGATAGTCGCGCACGAACATCCGCGCGTCCGGCTGATCGAGGCCCGCGGCAACGTACGGCTGGTGCGCGCGGTCGGAGAGCAGGACGTCCGGAGCGGCGGCGCTCAACTGGTGCGTGACGCTGATCCACCCCTGCACCGGGTGGCCGTCCTCCAGCGCCGTGGGAGCGATCAGGCCCAGCAGGCCGGCGTTGCGCGGCACGTCCCACTGCCAGCCGACCGCGGCGATCGTCCAGCCGCGGCGCATCAGGAAGCCGTCGCCCGCCGGGATCCCACGGTTGTCGCGCGGTGCGAGGTTGTAGCTGACGAAGGTGCGCCCGCCGCGGTTCACCACGTCCGCCAGCAGGCGGCCGCTCGCCTTCGTGCCGTCCACCGGCTGCAGCAATGACACGTCCGACCGGAAGTGCACCAGCCCGCGCTCGTCCCGCGCGGCGCGGTCGAGGTCCACGATGCCCGCGTTCGTCGGGTGCTGCGGATCCACCGCGACGTGCAGGACACCGTCAATGCGCTCGTACGCGCCGGCGTCGCCGAAGGGCCGACCGCCCTCGTACGACTCGCGCGAGGTGATCTCGAATCGGAGCACCGGCATAACGCACCTCCCACCGCGGCCACGCTGGCCCGCGAAGGACGGCAGCATACTCCCGCGCGCCGCGTCCCGGCGCTGCGCTTCCGGGCCAGCGGCTAGTGCGCGCCGAGGCTCAGCTTCATCCCCTCGTGCGAGGCGACAAAGCCCAGCTCTTCGTAGAACCGGTGGGCATCGACGCGGCGCTTGTCGGTGGTCAGCTGGAGCACGTCGCACCCGCGCTCCCGGACGTGGGCCGTCATCCACGCGAAC
>JAQCJS010000312.1 GCA_027592975.1 Chloroflexota bacterium | reverse complement strand
AGGTCACGGGGCGCGTGTACATCACCTCGCAGAACCACGGCTTCGCTGTCGATGGCGACCACCTCGGCTCAGACATCCGGGTGAGCCAGTTGCACCTCAATGACGGCACTGTCGAGGGCCTCGAACTGGCGACGGAGCCCGTGTTCACCATCCAGTACCACTCGGAGGCCTCACCCGGCCCCAACGACACCGAGTTCCTCTTCGACCGCTTCCTCGCGAACGTCCGGGGCCAGGCCCCCGCGTCCACGGGGCGCGGGTAATGGCGGTCGCCGCCATGGCCCTCGAAGCGGGCTATTGGGAGCGCTGGGAACAGCGGTCGTTCGGCTGGAAGGCCGCGATCGAGTTCCTGCACCCCTTCGGCCGCGACCACGCGGAGGCGTTCGCCCCCCTCACGCCGCTGTTCGATGACCTGCGCGCGCTGCCCGGCGTCGAGGTGCCCGCGGTCGAGTGGCTGCACGCAACCTGGCTGCACCTGGGCTTCCTCCGCGCGGACGACATCATGTGGTCGCAGGTGGAGACGTACTACGCCAGCGCCGCGCCGCGCCTGCGTCGCATCGAGCCGCGCCCGGTGCGCCTCGGGGGCATCGCGCTGAACCCGGACGGACGCGTGACGTTGGGCATCCAGGACGGCGGGCTGTTCCGCGAGGCGCGGCGGCAGGCCGCGATCGGCGCAATGAAGGCGCGCGAGGCGCTCCAGTCCGACCCCGCCATGACGCCGGACGGCGACACCTTCGCCGCCACGATCGACCTCGCCCATCTCGACCGGACGGCGAGCGGGGGGGCCGTGGCGCAGGCGATCGAGCCGTACCGCGACCTCGTCCTGCCGGAGGTGACGCCGGCGCACCTGATGCTCGCGCGCCTCGCGGCGCTGCCAGAGCAGCACTACGCAACGTTGGACATCGTCGCTCAGGTCCCGATGCTCGGCGACCAGCACCGCGGGGGGTACCACAACTGAACCCGGAGATGACTACGCCGACACCCGCCCGTCCCGAGAAGCCGCGATCCATCCTGATCATTGGCAGCGGGCCGATTGTCATCGGCCAGGCCGCGGAGTTCGACTACGCCGGCACGCAGGCGTGCAAGGCGATGCGCGAGGAGGGCATCCGCTCGATCCTCGTCAACTCGAACCCGGCGACGATCATGACGGACGAGGGCGTCGCGGACGTCACGTACATCGAGCCGCTCACGGTCGATGTAGTCGAGCGAATCATCGCGCGGGAGAAGCCGGACGCGCTGCTCCCGACGCTGGGCGGGCAGACCGGCCTGAACCTTGCGATGGCCCTCGCGGAGGCCGGCATCCTCGACAAGTACGGCGTGCGGATGCTCGGATCGAACATCCGCACCATCAAGCTCGCCGAGGATCGGCAGATGTTCCGTGACCTCCTCACGGAGATCGGCGAGCCGACGCCGATGAGTGTGATCGTCGAGACGTTCGAGGACGCACAGGCGGCGCTCGCCCAGATCGGGCTGCCCGCGGTGATCCGCCCGGCGTACACCCTGGGCGGTACGGGTGGCGGCATTGCGCACAGCCTGGAAGAGTTCAATGCGATCGCGACCAGCGGGCTCGCCGCCTCGCCGATCCACCAGATCCTCGTCGAGCAGTCGCTGCTCGGCTGGAAGGAGCTGGAGTACGAGGTGATGCGGGACGTGAACGACACCTGCATCATCATCTGCAACATGGAGAACCTGGACCCGATGGGCGTCCACACGGGTGACTCCATCGTCGTCGCGCCCTCGCAGACGCTCTCCGACCGTGACCACCAGATGCTGCGCAACAGCGCGCTAAAGATCATCCGCGCGCTGGGCATCGAGGGTGGCTGCAACGTACAGTTCGCGCTCGCGCCGCGCCCGGACGTGGTGGACTGGGCCGGATCGGACGAGGGCGGGCCGCTGCCGTACCACGTCATCGAGGTGAACCCGCGCGTGTCGCGTTCCTCGGCACTGGCGTCAAAGGCGACCGGCTACCCGATCGCACGGGTCGCGGCAAAGATCGCGATCGGCAAGTCGCTGCACGAGATCCAGAACTCCGTCACGGAGCGCACCACCGCCGCCTTCGAGCCCGCGCTGGACTACGCGGTGGTGAAGATCCCCCGCTGGCCCTTCGACAAGTTCGCCGCCGGCGACCGCCACCTCGGCACGCAGATGAAGGCGACCGGCGAGGTGATGGCGATCGACCGCACCTTCGAAGGCGCCATGCAGAAGGCGATCCGCAGCCTGGAGTTCGGGCAGCGGAGCATCCTCTGGGAGCACCCCGACTGGGGCGACCACCCGCCGCTGGACGCCACGGACGAACGCATCTGGGCGCTCATCGCCTCGATCCGCCGCGGCCGCACGCCCATGGAGGTCGCGCTGGAGTGCGGCGTCGACCCGTGGTTCCTCGAACGCTTCGCGCGCATCGTCGCGATGGAGAAGCGGCTGCTCTCCGAGGATCTGGCGCCCACGCTGCTGCGACAGGCGAAGCGGCTGGGCTTCGCGGACAAGGACATCGCCACCCTCGCCGACCGGCTGCCTGACCAGGTGCGCGCGCTCCGCGACAAGTGGGGCATCCGGCCCGCGTACAAGATGGTGGACACCTGCGCTGCGGAGTTCGAGGCCCAGACGCCCTATTTTTACAGCACCTACGAGCAGGAGAACGAGGCCACGC
>JAQCJS010000311.1 GCA_027592975.1 Chloroflexota bacterium | reverse complement strand
GAGCAGCGGGTGCGGCAGCGCGGCCGCCGGGACGCGCCCGAGCAGCCACAGCGCGACGAGCGCGCGTTCCTCCAGGCCGTCCGCCGCGGGCGCACCCGGCGCGGAATAGAAGGAGGGCGCCTCGCGCAGCGCGGGCATCATGCCGGATCCCGGGGGAACCGGGAAGAACGCGGTGCGGGTGGTGCGGGTGGCGGGTCAGGCGGCGCGGCGGTGTAGACGCCGGACTCCTCGGCGACCAGGCGCAGCAGCCGCCGGGACATCCGCCGGGGTGTCCGCGCCCCCGTCTCCCACTCGGAGATCGTCTGCTGCCGCGTGCCCACGCGCTCTGCGAGCTCCGCCTGCGACAGGCCCATGCGGGCGCGCAGCCGCTGCACCGCCTCCGGCGTCCAGTCGTCCTCGGCGTCACCGGGAGTCATCGGGCCGTCCATGCCTGGCATGGTACACGATTTCGCGTAACCTCCACGCACCCTAGGCCACTCGGATATTCCTGTTGCGAGGGGGTTGGCACTCTCCGATGGTGAGTGCTAACATCCCGCAACATCGAAGAGATGGCAGACGCGTACGCACGGGCCGCGGCGGTCGCAGTGCGGGTGCACGGTGCGATGGGTGCCGGGCGATGCGCGAACAACCCCAACCTCAGCAAGGAGACTGGTGCTTTGGCGACGAACGTTGTCCCGATGACGGACCACATTGTGCTCAAGGCGGTTGAGCAGGAAGAGATCACGGCCTCTGGCCTGGTCATCCCCGACTCCGCCAAGGAGGCTCCGCAGCACGGCAACGTGGTTGCGGTGGGCCCCGGCAAGGTCAACGAGCAGGGCCAGATGGAGACCATCGAGCTCAAGCCCGGCGACCACATCCTGTACCAGAAGTACACGGGCCAGGAAGTGACGGTGGACTCCCAGGAGTACATCGTCATCCGCTTCCAGGACGTGCTCGCCCGCCTGGAGGACGTCAAGGCGCCCGCGGCGGCCACGAAGAAGAAGTAACGCCGCCACGCTGCTCGCCCGGTCCCGGCACCGCCCCGCGCCGCTTCGCTCTTCGTAGCGGGGCGCGGGGCGACCTTCCGAGGATCCCCGGTCAGTCGATCTGGCATCCGCCCCGCCTCGCGGGGCTGCGAACGAGGTAACCGAATGCCCGCGAAGACGCTCAAGTTCGACGAGGACGCGCGACGCGAACTCCGCCACGGCGTGGACATCCTGGCGAACGCCGTGAAGGTGACGCTGGGCCCGCGCGGCCGCAACGTGGTGCTGGACAAGTCCTACGGCCCAGCCGTGATCACGAAGGACGGCGTCACCGTCGCCCGTGAGATCGACCTGGCAGACCGCTTCCACAACATGGGCGCCCAGCTGGTGAAGCAGGTCGCCATCCGCACCAACGACGTGGCGGGCGACGGCACCACCACCGCCACCGTGCTGGCACAGGCGATGTTCCACGAAGGCATCCGCAACATCGCCGCCGGCGCCAACGCCATGTTCCTCAAGCGCGGCATGGATCAGGCGATGCACATCGTCCTCGCTGAGCTCCGCAAGATGGCCGTGCCGGTAGAGGACAAGGAGACGATCCAGGCGGTCGCCTCCATCTCCGCGAACGAGGCACAGGTCGGCGCGCTGATCGCTGACGTCATGGAGCAGGTCGGCAAGGACGGCGTCATCACCATCGAGGACGGGCGCGGCCTGGACTACGAGGTGGAGATCGTCGACGGTCTGCAGATCGACAACGGCTACCTCTCGCCCTACTTCGTCACCAACCCGGACCGCATGGAAGCCGCGCTGGATGACCCGTACATCCTGATCACGGACGCCAAGATCGACAACCTGCAGGAGATCCTGCCGCTGCTCGAGAAGGTGGTGCAGGTCACCAAGAACCTCATGGTCATCTGCGATGACCTGGAGGGCGAGGCGCTGTCCACGATGATCGTGAACAAGATGCGCGGCAACCTGAACCCCCTCTTCGTGCGCGCCCCCTCGTTCGGTGACCGCCGCAAGGCCATGCTGGAGGATCTCGCGATCCTCGTGGGCGCGACCTTCATCACTGCCGACATGGGCCGCAAGCTCTCCGAGGCGCAGCTCGCCGACCTGGGTCACGCCCACCGCGTGGTCTCCGACGCCAACATGACGACGATCGTCGAGGGCGCCGGTTCGGACGAGGCCATCCAGGCCCGCATCCGCCAGATCCGCGCGCAGATCCAGGACACCGGCTCCGACTTCGACCGCGAGAAGCTCCAGGAGCGCCTCGCCAAGCTGGCCGGCGGCGTCGCCGTCATCAAGGCCGGCGGCTCGAACGAGATCGAGGTCCGCGAGAAGAAGTTCCGCCTGGAGGACGCGCTGTCCGCCACGCGCGCCGCGGTGGAAGAGGGCGTCGTGCCCGGTGGTGGCGTCGCCTACCTCCGCACGCTGCCCGCGCTGGAGCCGCTGCTCGCGAAGCTGGACGGCGACGAGCGCACGGGCGCCCGCCTGGTGATGAAGGCGCTGGAGTCGCCGCTGCGCCAGATCGTGGAGAACGCCGGCCTGGAGGCCTCCGTGATCGTCAACGAGGTGCGCGACGCCAAGGCCAACTACGGCTACGACGCCGAGCACAACAAGATGGGTGACATGTTCGAGCTGGGCATCATCGACCCGGTGAAGGTCACCCGCGTTGCGCTGGAGAAC
>JAQCJS010000310.1 GCA_027592975.1 Chloroflexota bacterium | reverse complement strand
CGACAGCAGGAAGACCCCGATCGCCAGCGGCGGGAGCGCTCGCTCCGCCTTCGCGCCCCAGTCCGCCCAGCGGCCTCGCTCCCCCGGCGCGCCCGCCAGCCGGCGCGTCCCGAGGACGAACGCCGCGGCGACCGAGGCGACGACCGCGCCGAAGCCGACGCCGAAGGCCAGGATCAGCAGCAGCCCCAGGAACACGCGTCCCAGCGACACGGCCGCGATCAACATGACGATGGTCGAGGCGGTGGGCACCAGGCCGTTCACCAGCCCCAGCGTCCACAGCTGGCCGCGGCGGATGTGCGCCGGCCCGGGCTCCTCGTGGTTGTGCGCCAGCAGGTCGCCGCCCAGCGGACGCCCGCGGAGCAGGTCACGCGCCAGCAGCGCGCCCATGCCGATGACGATCAGGCCGGCGATCACCTGCAGCGCCGGGAACAGCGTGCCCGGGACGATCACCCCCACGCCGACGATCACCACCGCGCCGAGCACCAGCGCACCCGCCGTGTGCGCCACTGCGACGATGGCACCCAGCCGCAGCGCCTCCCCGATCGAGCCGCGCGTCCCCACCAGATATGCGGCGATCAGCGACTTCCCGTGCCCCGGCTCCAGCGCGTGGAGCGCGCCGAACCCGGCGGCGAGCGCCAACGAGGCGAGCACCATGGTCCAGCCCTCTCCGGCACGGAGCAGCAGCGCGGCCGCGCCAGCGGGCGGATCAACACCCTGCGCCGGCCTCGCGACCGCCGTGCCGGGGGCCTCGGTCGAGGCGAGCAGGACGAAGTTACTGGCCGCGGGCGACGGGGCTGGCGGCAGTCCGCCGTCCAGCGTCAGCGTGAAGGAGGCGCGCATGCTGCGAGGCGCGTCCGCGAACAGCGGCACGGAGAACTGGGTCATCTCCTTCGTGACATCCGTCCGGAACGGCGCGGGACCGTCGTAGATCGCTCCGGGGACGTCCCCTACCAGGATCTCCCGCCAGCCGGAACGGTTCTCGGCGTTCGTGTCCTCGATCACGAACGCGTGCCGCCCGGGGTGCACCTCGCCCACGGCAAGCTCGTACAGGAAGCGCACCTGCACCGTGGGCGTGGCGTACTGCCCGAACGGCAGATCCAGCCGCCCGGACACCGGCGTCATGCCCAGCTGCCGCCCATCGATCTCCACGCGCAGCCCGCCCGCCATCTCGGCGGCCTTCGCGACCAGGTAGGCCCGCAGGCGATCCGCCGGGATCGAGCCGTCCTCGGCCACGCCGAGCCGAGGCATCTCATCGAACGACGGCGCCTCGGCCAGGTCGACGATGTAGAGGAGGCGGAGGCGATCCGCGTACGGCGTGATGCGCAGGTACGTGTTGACGGAGAACGGATCGCCGATCGGATGGGCCTCCGCCGGGCGAGCGGACGCCCCCGTCAGCAGGATGCCGAGGGCCCCCAACATCGCGCCGAGGATGCGCAGGGCGAGCGGGTACGACCGGCCCTTCCGGCATCCTCGGCGCGCTGACACGTATCTGAGACTTCGTATCATACGATACTCGTCACTGAGATCCCTGTCTGATTACCTGCTGAGGGAGCCCATCCGTGTCTCCCATCAAACGCCGCGAGTTCATCCGTCACGCCGCCGCTGCGGGCGCACTGGTCGCCGTACCGGGACTCGTTGCCTGCGGCACGCCCGCGCCGGCGCCCAACCCGGCTGCCAGCACATCGACGGCCGCCCCCGCGAAGGCTACGGCGGCGGCCGCCTCCAAGCGCGGTCCCAGCACCGGCGAGTTGCGGGTGTCGGAGCCGTTCCTCCCCGCCGCGCTGGATCCGGATAGCGGGACGGCATCCTTCAACCTGCAATCGCTGGGCGTCTCGGAGACGCTGATGCGCTACACCTCCACTCTGCAGGTCGAACCGTGGATCGCCAAGAGCCTCGAGCGCGTGGACGACCTCACGTGGACCGTCACCCTGCGTGACGACGTCACGTTCTGGGACGGCAGCAAGCTGGACGCGGAGGCCGTGAAGGCCTCCTTCGTGCGCACCATGGAGAAGCAGCCCGGTGCCGCCGATCTGCTCCCGAAGGGCACGGTGCTCTTCGAACTCCCGATCGACATCGAGGTCGCGCGCGGATCGGCGACCGCGCCCCGGTAGCCGCCCCGGCGCGCGGGCTACACTCGGATCGCGGGCGCGCGGATTGGCCATCGTCCGCAGATCGCAGGGACACCGTGCGGCTCCGCTACCTCCTGTCACTCCCGGAACGCTGCACGCGCGCCGCAGCCGCGCTGCTGGGCGGTGCCGTGTACGAGAGCGCGCACCTGCTCCTGCCTCGATTCGTCCGGCGGTCGCGACTGTACGAGGCGACGGCGCAGAACGCGCTGCGGATCACGATCGAACTGGTAGGGGCGGTGGAAGCCGTCCCCCACGACGGGGTTCCCCCGGAGCCGGGCGCCGGACGCATCGCCGCGCAAAAGGCCGCGGGCAACGTCATCGAGGTCGGAGCGATGGTGGCGCTCGGCTTCTCGCCACTCTGGCTGCTGGCGGGGGCAGCGGACATCCTCAACGGATCGCGGGTCTACCTGCGCACGCTGGAGGACGAGCTCGCCTTGTCCGGCCTGCTCCCGGCGGGCACGCACTTCGAGTCGCTGGACCAGCTGATCGGCGCCCTGGCGGGGACGGCGGGACACACCGGCGGACTGATCGACCTGCCGCCGCTGGAACTGGA
>JAQCJS010000309.1 GCA_027592975.1 Chloroflexota bacterium | reverse complement strand
TCACCGCCCTCCAGAACGACCTGGCGCTCGCACTGGCCGCGCCTGCGCTGCGCATCGAGGCTCCCGTGCCGGGCAAGCCGATGGTGGGCATCGAGGTGCCGAACGGGACGACCTCCGTGGTGTCGCTGCGCAGCATGATGGAGAGCGAGGACTACCAGAAGTTCGCGCAGAACTCCGCGCTGCCAATCGCGCTGGGTGCGGGCGTGTCCGGCGAGGCGGTGACTGCCGACCTGGCGCGAATGCCGCACCTGTTGATCGCGGGCGCGACCGGTGCCGGCAAGTCGGTGTGCCTCAACACGATCATCACGGGCCTGCTGATGAACTACTCGCCGGAGCAGCTGCGCTTCGTCATGGTCGACCCGAAGCGCGTGGAACTCACGGCCTTCTCGAAGATCCCGCACCTCGCGTTCTCCGAGATCGTGGTCGAGATGGATCGCGTCGTCGGCACGCTGCAGGCCGTGATCAACGAGATGGAGACGCGCTACCGCCGCTTCGCGCAGGTCGGCGTCCGCAACATCGAGGCGTACAACAAGAAGCCGGAGCACGGCCGCGCGCTGCCCTACTGGTGCGTGGTGATCGACGAGCTGGCGGACCTGATGCTCGCTGCGCCGTACCAGGTGGAGCAGCAGCTGGTGCGCCTCGCACAGCTCGCACGCGCGACGGGCATCCACCTGGTCGTGGCGACGCAGCGCCCGAGCGTGGACGTCATCACCGGCCTGATCAAGGCGAACTTCCCGACACGCATCGCGTTCGCGGTGTCCAGCCAGATCGACTCCCGCACCATCCTCGACCAGGGTGGCGCGGAGAAGCTGCTGGGCAAGGGCGACATGCTGTACGTCCCCCCGGACGCGCAGAAGCCGAAGCGCGTGCAGGGCGTCTACGTCTCCGACGAGGAGATCGAGGCGGTCGTGAACTTCTGGACGGCGGACCGCTTCAAGAAGCTCGTCCCCGACAAGTACGACAACGAGCTGGAGCGCGCGCTGGAGCAGGCGGAGTCGCTCGGCTCCGACGAATCCACGGCCGGCGACGACCCGATGCTGGAGAAGGCGATCGATGTCGCGAAGCAGAGCCGCACGCTGTCGACCTCCATGCTCCAGCGCAAGCTCGGCATCGGCTACCCGCGCGCGGCGAAGGTGATGGACCTGCTGGAGGAGCGTGGCGTGGTCGGCCCCGGCGAATCCGGCGGGAAGCCTCGCAACGTCCTGATCAACGAGGACGGCGCGGTGGGCGGCGTGGACGCGGCTGAATCGAGCCTGGCGGCGCACGCGGCGGCGTTCGTCCCGCGCACGCAGCCGCCGAAGCCGTTCGACGAGGAATAGCGCGAACCACCTACTCGCGATCCGCGTTTCCGCCGATCACGCCTGCCGCTCGCTGTCCGACGATCTGGATGTCGAGAACGAGCGAGACGACCTGGAAACGGAAAGCAGCAGCGACAGGAGGCCGTGATTGGACACTCCACCGGAGCAGGACGCTTGCGGCCTGACCCTGCACGCGTAGGTCTGTCACCTGTGCCAGAGGGTTCGCCCCGGCACCTGGGCGCTTGATCCGCCCATCGCAGCACGCGCGCTGTGCCGTTAAGTCGCAGTCCTCACGCCCCGGCCCCCGCCGGGGCGTTTCCGTGTGCCCGCGCATGCGCGACGATGATCCCCAGGGCATGACGGATGAGGAGGCAACGGGATGGCAGCGACCTATCGAATGACCGCACCGCGACGGGTTGTGAACGCCGTCTTCAAGTTCCTCATCGGCGCGGGACTCGCCCCTGCCCAGTCCCGCATCCTCAGCGTCCCCGGCCGGCGCACCGGACGCGAGTACCGCACACCGGTGAACCTGGTGCTGCGCGAAGGCGAGCGCTTCCTCGTCTCACCGTACGGGGAGCGTTCGTGGACGGTGAACGCGCGTGCCGCCGACAGCGTCACGCTCCGTCGAGGCGGCACGGTGGAGGAGGTGACGCTCCACGAACTCGACGCGACCGAGGCGGGCCCGGTGCTGCGCCAGTACGTGTGGGAGAACGCGATCACGCGGCCGTTTTTCGACGCGACACCGGAATCACCCGAATCCGCGTTCGCGGCGGAGGCGGCACGACACCCCGTCTTCCGGCTCGGGCCGCCCTGACGCGCTAGTTGTGGCCGCGGCGGGTGCGGCCGCCGCGCTGGGCGCGCTTGTCCGGGCGTCGTGTCTGGGCTGACAGCGACTGCAGGCCTTCGGGGACGCCGGCACCCTGCTGCTCGCGGCGCAACTCCACCACCTGGTCACGCAACAGCGCCGCGCGCTCGAAGTCGAGCTCCTTCGCGGCAGTCTTCATCTGGCGCTCGATCTCGATGATCATGCGCGCAAGCTCGTCCTTCGGAAGGTCCGCGGCCGTCGTGTAGGTCGAGGGCTCCTCGGCGACCTGCCGCAACCGGTCGCCGATGTCGCGGATGGTCTTCTGGATGCCCAGCGGCGTGATGCCGTGCTTCTCGTTGTACGCCGCCTGGATCACCCGGCGCCGCTCGGTCTCGTCGAGCGCGTAGCGCATCGAGTCGGTGATGCGGTCGGCGTACATGATCACGCGGCCCAGCGGGTGTCGCGCCGCGCGCCCCATCGTCTGGATCAGCGATCCGCCCGACCGCAGGTAGCCCTCCTTGTCCGCATCGAGGATGCAGACCAGCGAGACCTCCGGCAGGTCCAGCCCCTCACGCAGCAGGT
>JAQCJS010000308.1 GCA_027592975.1 Chloroflexota bacterium | reverse complement strand
ATCGCGCGGTCAGGCAGGACGTGCAACAGCGCATCGAACGCCTTCACCGGCGCGAGCCGGCCCACGGGCGCCAGCACCTGCCCGCGCGCGATCTCCTCCACGGCGACTCCGGCCAGGTTCACGGCAACGCGGGTGCCGGGCACGGCCTCCGGCACCTCGTGCCGGTGGGTCTGCAGCCCGCGGATGCGCGCGGTCGGGCCGCCGGGGGCGACCTCCACCGTGTCGCCGGCGCGCAGGCGACCGTCCAGCAGCGTGCCGGTCACCACCGTGCCGAACCCGGTCATGGTGAACACCCGGTCGATGCCGAGGCGCGGCCGGCCGATGTCGCGCGGCTCCACGGTCGCGTCGAGCGCGACGTCGATCGCGGCGCGGAGGTCGTCGATGCCCGCGCCGGTGACGTTGGAGACCCTCGCGAACGGGGCGGCGGCAATGAGGCTATCCGCGAGGAACGCGCGCACCTCCTCCTCCATCAGGTCGGCCCAGTCGTCGCCCACCAGGTCGCACTTGGTGAGCACGACCACGGCGTTGCGCACCTCCAGCAGGTGCAGGATCTCCAGGTGCTCGCGCGTCTGGGGCATCACGCCCTCGTCCGCGGCGATCACGACCAGCGCGAGGTCGACCGCGCTGATGCCGGCGAGCATGTGCCGCACGAAGCGCACGTGCCCCGGCACGTCCACGATCGACACCTCGCGGCCTGAGGGGAGGGTCATCCACGCGAAGCCGAGCTCGATCGTCATCCCGCGCTCCTGCTCCTCGCGAAGCCGGTCGGGGTGCGTGCCGGTCAGGGCGTGGATCAGCGCGGACTTGCCGTGGTCAACGTGGCCGGCGGTGCCGATGACGAACATGCGGGCAGTGTAGAGGCGCGTCCGAGGCGCGCGCGACGCTACGCGAGCGGGCGCACCAACTCCGTGCGCCACTGCGCGGAGTCCTCGCCCGACTCCGGCCCGGCGAGGAAGTGCTCGCGCAGCCCGGGCGCCGCGACGTGGCCTTGCGCGGTGACCCACCCGTCGAACTCGCCCCACGCGGCGCCGAGGCCCTCGTAGCCGCCGTGGTAGGTCGTCCGCACGGCGCGCACGGCCGGGAGCTCGCCTGCGTACACGCGGCCAGCGGGCGTGACGGGGGTCGCGACGGGGACGCCGACCTCGAAGTCGAACGTGGTGTCGTTCATCGCGAAATGGCGGTCGAACAGCGGCCCGGCCGGAGCGATCCCTTGCGCCGCGAGGGTCGCGAAGACCTCCTGGATTGCGGGGCCCATGGCCGACTGGATCTCGTCGCGCGGGATCGTGAGGTGGATGACCGCCGTCTGCTGTGCGACGGTCTCCACGATCTCGGGTGTGTCGATCATCGGTCGTCTCCGGGTGCTCAGCGCCTAGTCGTCGTCCTCGTCGGGCAGGAGGTCGACGAAGAGCTCGTTCGAGAGCAGCAGGCCGCGATCGGTGAGGCGCAGGCGGCCGTCCACGCGGTCCAGCAGGCCCAGCGCCTCGTGCTTCGCGATCGCGGGGCCGAAGGCGGCGTCCGGCGACACGCCGAAGCGGGCGGTGAACTCCGCGATCGAGACGCCCCGCATCAGGCGCAGGCCGAGGATCATCGCGTCGGCACGCTGGGTCGCATCGTCCGGCGTCTCGCCGCCGGCGACCTGCCGCAGCTCGCCGCGGCCGGTGGCCTGGCGCTCCTCCCACGACTCGTTGACGGCCTCGACATAACGGTTGGGCGCGTCCACGTTCGCGATGCGCCGGCCGAGGAAGAACGAGTGCGCCCCGGCGCCCAGGCCCAGGTAGGGCTCCGCGCGCCAGTAGACCAGGTTGTGGCGGCACTCCCGGCCGGGCCGCGCCCAGTTCGAGATCTCGTACTGCTCGTAGCCCGCCTCAGCCAGGCGCGTGCGCGTCCACTCGTATTGATCGGCGGCGATGTCCGGGTCGGGCTCCTCGACCTGGCCCTTCGCCACCTGGTAGTGGAGGGCGGTCCCCGGCTCCACGGTCAGCGCGTAGCAGGAGAGGTGCTCCGGCGCGAGATCGAGGACGCGCTCCAGCGTGTCCTGCCACTTCGCCAGCGGTTGCCCCATGATCCCGAAGATCAGGTCGAGGTTCAGGTTGTCGAAGCCCGCCGCGCGCGCATCGCGGACCGCCTCGACCACGCGCTCGGGCGAGTGCAGCCGCTCGAGGAGCGTCAGCTCCTCGGGCTGGAGCGACTGGACGCCCATCGAGAGGCGGTTCACGCCGAGCGCGCGCAGGCCGTCCAGGTGCTCGCGCGACAGCTCCGTCGGGTTCGCCTCCAGCGTCCACTCGACATCCGGCGCGATGTTGAACTGACCGCGGATCGCGCCTGTGATGAGCGCCATGTCGTCCAGCGAGGTGAGGCTGGGCGTGCCGCCGCCGAAGAAGACGGTGTCGACCACGAGGTCCTTCGCGGCAGGCGCCCACAGCGCCATCTCGCGGATCAGCGCGGGCGTGTAGTCCGCGACCAGGTGGCCCGGCAGGCCCTCGTACGAGTTGAAGTCGCAGTAGCCGCACTTGGCCGTGCAGAACGGGATGTGCAGGTACAGCGCCAGCGACCGGGAGCGGTCGGCCGAGGCGGGTGCGGAGGCGGGCTGCGTCGTCATGCGAGCAGGGTACCAGCGCGCCCGGTGGCGGGCGACGCGAGGGCGACGAGGTCGGGAGAGGGGCGGCGTCGCTCACCCCACCCCTCTCCCCG
>JAQCJS010000307.1 GCA_027592975.1 Chloroflexota bacterium | reverse complement strand
CGCGGAGCGTGATGCCCTCGGCGTGGGCATACTTCGCGATCTTCGCGGAGGCGTCGTAGCCGATGTGCGGATTGAGCGCGGTCACGAGCATCAGCGACGAGTTCATCAGCTCGTCGATGCGCTTCTCGTTGGCGCGGATGCCCACCACCATGTTGTCCGTGAACGAGCGGGCCGCGTCGCCCAGCAGCCGCAGGCTCTGCAGGTTGTTGTACGCGATCACCGGCTTGAACACGTTCAGCTCGAAGTGACCGGTTGCGCCGCCCACGGACACGGCGACGGCGTTGCCCATCACCTGCGCGCAGACCATGGTCAGCGCCTCGGACTGGGTCGGGTTCACCTTGCCCGGCATGATGCTGGAGCCCGGCTCGTTCTCCGGCAGCATCAGCTCGCCGAGGCCGGCGCGGGGGCCGCTGCCGAGGAAGCGCACGTCGTTCGCGATCTTCATCAGGGACGCGGCGATCGTGTTCAACTGGCCGGCCAGCTCCACCTGCGCGTCGTGCGCGGCGAGGGCCTCGAACTTGTTGGGGGCGGTGACGAACGGGAGGCCGGTGAAGGCCGCGATCTTCTCCGCCACGCGCGGCGCGAACTCCGCGTGGCTGTTCAGGCCGGTGCCGACGGCCGTGCCGCCCAGCGCCAGCTCGTACAGCCGCGGCAGGGTGCTCTGCACGCGCTGGATGCCGTAGGCGACCTGCTGCACGTAGCCGGAGAACTCCTGGCCCAGCGTCAGCGGCACCGCGTCCATCAGGTGCGTCCGGCCGATCTTCACGATCGACTCGAACTCCTTCGCCTTCGCATCGAGCGCGTCGTGGAGGTACTGCAGCGCCGGGATGAGGTGATGCACCACCTGATCGGCGGTCGCGATGCTCATGGCGCCCGGGAACGTGTCGTTGGAGGACTGCGACATGTTCACGTCGTCGTTCGGGTGGATCGGCTTCTTAGAGCCCATCGCGCCGCCGAGGATCTCGATCGCGCGGTTCGAGATGACCTCGTTCGCGTTCATGTTCGTCTGAGTGCCGGAGCCGGTCTGCCAGACGACCAGCGGGAAGTGCTCGTCCAGCGTGCCGTCGATCACCTCGCGGCCGGCTTTCAGGATCACCTCCGCCTTGTCGGCGGCGAGCTTGCCGAGGTCGCGATTCACCTCGGCCGAGGCGTACTTCACGATGCCGAGACCGCGGATCAGCGGCCGCGGCATGCGCTCGATGCCGATCTTGAAGTTCTGGAGGGAGCGCTGCGTCTGCGCGCCCCAGTACCGGGTCGCGTCGACCTCGATCGGGCCGAACGTGTCCGTCTCAGTCCGTGTGTCAGCCACGGTGATCTCGCTCTCGCTGTCGTGCCTCGGGCAGAGGCTCGGATGCTGGGCGCGCGGGACGCTGAGGGGACTACCCCTTCGGCGTCACCTCGACCAGTTCCTTCACGGCGTCGCCGGCGACCTTGATCGCGGCGGCCTCGGACTCCGACACCGGGATGTCGTGGATCTTCTGGATGCCGCCCGCGCCCAGGGTGACCGGGACACCGACGTAGCCGCCGGTCACGCCGAACTCACCGTTGAGGTAGGCGCAGCAGGGCAGGATGCGCTTCTCGTCCAGCAGGATCGCGTCGACCATCTCGATGGTCGCGACCGCGGGAGCGACAAAGGCGCTGCCGGTCTTCAGCAGATCCACGATCTCGGCGCCGCCGCGCATGGTGCGCTTCACGACCGCGTCCACCTTGTCCGCCGGGAGCAACTGCGTCAGGGGCACGCCGCCGACGGTCGCGTTGGACACCAGCGGAACCATGGTCGCCTCGGTGTGGCCGCCCAGCACCCACGCGCTGACATCCTTCACGGACGCGCCGGTTTCCATGCTGATGAACGTGCGGTAGCGGGTGGAGTCCAGCATCCCGCCCTGGCCCACGACGCGCGTGGACGGGAACCCGGAGGCCTCGAGCGCCACGTGGCACATCGCGTCCATCGGGTTGGCGAAGATGACGAGGACGGCGTTGGGCGACTGCTTCGCGGCCTGGCCGACGACGCTGCGGACGATGCCGGCGTTCACGCTCAGCAGATCCTCGCGCGTCATGCCGGGCTTGCGGGCGACGCCCGAAGTCACGATGACCACGTCCGAGTTCGCGGTGTCAGCCCAGTCGTTGGTGCCGAGGATCTTGGACGACGTGCGCGTCCACGGCGCCGCCTCCGCGATGTCCAGCGCCTTGCCCTGCGGCAGCCCCTCGACGATGTCGATGAGGACGATGTCCGCGTAGCCGCGGGCCGCGAGGATCTGAGCCATGGTGGCACCGGTGTTGCCGGCGCCGACGATCGTGACCTTCTGTCGCAGGGGAGTCTCCCTCTTCCCCGCGCCCCGCGTCGGCATTCATGCCGCCGGAGCGCGGTCTGTCCGTGTCCGTTCCGAGCGAGCCGAGATGGCTCGCGTTACTTCATCTTCGCCTGGAGGTTGGTGTCCAGGGCCGCCAGGAACTCCTGCGTGGTGAGCCAGGGCTGATCCGGGCCAACGAGGATCGCGAGATCCTTCGTCATCTGGCCGCCCTCGACGCTCTCGACGCAGACTTCTTCCAGCGCCGTGGCGAAGGCGGCGAGATCCTTGTTGTCGTCCAGCTTCGCGCGGTGCGCGAGGCCGCGCGTCCACGCGTAGATCGAGGCGATCGGGTTGGTGGAGGTGGCGCGGCCGGACTGGTGTTCGCGGTAGTGGCGGGTGAC
>JAQCJS010000306.1 GCA_027592975.1 Chloroflexota bacterium | reverse complement strand
CCGCGCCGCCCGCCTCCTCCTGCAGCACCGGCGTCTCGACCTCGACGAAGTCGCGGTCGAGGAAGAACCGGCGGATGGCGGAGACGACCCGGGCGCGCTGGAACGCGATCTCGCGTGAGCGCTCGTTGGCGATGAGGTCCAGGTAGCGCTGGCGGTAGCGGGTCTCCACGTCCGTGAGTCCGTGGTAGGCGTCCGGCATCGGCCGCAGCGCCTTCGTGATCACCCGCCAGGCGACCACGCCCACGGTGACCTCGCCGGTGCGCGTCCGGAACAACGTCCCGGACACCTCCAGGAAATCGCCCAGGTCGACGAGGTCGAGGTCGGCGAAGTCGGGGAGTGCGTCGCGGCGGAAGTGCATCTGGATGCGGCCGCTGGCATCGCGCAGATCCAGGAACGCGGCCTTGCCCATGACGCGCTGGGCGGTGACGCGCCCGACGATCGTCACGCCCAGCCGGTGGAACGGGTCGGACGACTCCGACAGCGCGGCGATCGCCGCCGCGGCCTCCTCCGGGCCACCACGCTCGACCTCGAACGCCTCGTAGGTGGCGACGGCGTCCGCGGTGGTGTGCGTGCGCGTCACCCGCGCGGGGTAGGCGTCCCCCTGCGCGAGGAGTCGCTCCCGCTTGTCGAGGCGCTGGGCGATGAGTTCCTGTTCGGACGGCATGGCTCTCAGTAACGCATAGCGCGCGAGTACGCGCTCGGCTGGTGTCCTCCGAAACGCACGAGGGGCCTCGTAGGCCCCTCGCGTCGTTCGTCGCGCGGAGGGGGCTAGGCGATGGTCGTGACCGTGAGCTCCACGTCCCCGGCGGGCGCCTTGATGGTCACGGTGTCGCCCTTCTTCTTGCCCAGGAGGGCACGACCGACGGGGGACTTGTGGCTGATCCGGCCCTGGGTCGGGTCGGCCTCCGCCGGACCGACCACCTGGTACTTCTGGCTCTTGCCGGCGGCGTTCTTCACCGTCACGGTCGAGCCGACCTGCACCGACTTCGACTTCGAGGCGGCGGTCTCGTCGATGATCGAGACGTTCTCCAGCTGGCGCTCGATCTCACCGATGCGGCCCTCCAGGAAGGCCTGCTGGTTCTTGGCGTCCTCGTACTGGGCGTCCAGCTGGTCCGGGCCCAGTTCCTGCGCCTCGCGGATGGCCGCGGCCACCTCGGCGCGACGCACCGTCTTGAGCTCGTGAAGCTCCGCCTCCAGGCGCTGCATGCCAGCGCGGGTCAGGAGCACAGGCTCTTCTGCCATCTCGAACATCCTCATCCGCGGAGGGCCGGCGCGCGACGCACCGGGACGCCCTCGCTGCGTCCGACGTAACGAAGCGGACCAGCCAGGAGGCGGATCCGCTCATTCTGAACAAATCTGGTGGACGATTATAGCCGGATCGCGGGCTTCGTCACAACCGAGTAGCACGAGCGTTCGGTATCAGATCTGATACGAATCCCCATCCCCCGGGTTGGGGGCGTGGGGCCTAACGACAGTGCTAGACTGGGAAGCGGCGGGGCGCTCCGAGGTCACTGGCCTCGGGTCGGAGGGCGTCGCCATTCCCGTCACCCCCCAACGCATGGTCATCTTTGCCGCCGCGGTGCTGGTGGCCGCGCTGATCGCCGGCGCGGCCGGTGCTGTGGCTGCCCTGCGCCTCGTCGCGCCGGCACCGCTTGTCGCTGCCGTCCCCACCGCCCCGGCGAGCACCGGCATCGACCGTGCGATCGTTGTGGAGCGCGTGACGCCCGGCATTGTCACGGTGCTCGCGGATCTGCCCCCCCGCACGAACGCGCAGGGACAGCGCGTGGAGACGGAGAACATCGGCTCCGCGATCGTGATCCACGAGGCCGGGCTGATCCTCACGAACTACCACGTCGTCGCGGGGGCGGCGCGCTTGACCGTGGTTCTCAGCACGGGCGAGCGCCGGCCAGCGCAGTTCGTCGCGGACGACTCGCCGTTCAACGATATGGCGCTGCTGCGCGTCCAGGCGGGCGGGCTGCGCGCGGTGGCGCTCGGGGACTCGGACGCGCTTCGGCCGGGCGATCCGCTGACGGTCATCTCCAGCGGGCTGGTCACGTTCGACAACCAGGTCAAAGCGGGGGTGGTCTCCGCGGTCCACCTGGACTTCCCGCGCCCGGGCGTGGTGCTGCAGGACATGGTGCAGACGGATGCGGCGGTGAATCACGGCGACTCCGGCGGTGCGCTCCTGAACGCGCGCGGCGAGGTGGTGGGACTGGTCACCACCGTCGTCCGGCACAACCCCGCCGGTGAGTCCGTGGAAGGGGTCGGCCTGGCACACTCCATCAACTCGCTGCGCCCGGTGCTGGACGCGGTCATCGCGACGGGCGTGAGCCCCCGCCCGCGCCTCGGCATCGAGCGACTGGGCACGCAGCACACCCCGATCAACCGATCGACGTTGCCCGCAGGCTCGCCGTACGCGGACGGCGTGGCTATCGTGGCGGTGGACCGCGGCAGTGCTGCGGAGGCCGCCGGCATCCGCGTCGGCGACGTGGTGACCGCCGTGAACGGCCAGCAGATCGAGTCGCTGGCCCCGTTCGTGAACCTGCTCGGTGTCTCCCCCGCCGGGCGCGATGTGCAGTTGACCGTCTTCCGCGACGGACGTCAGCGCGCCGTAATCGTGTCGCCCCGTCCGGCCGGCCCCGGACGTTGACCGACGACGCTGACAGGGAGAGAGCCATGGACGAACGCCGCCCG
>JAQCJS010000305.1 GCA_027592975.1 Chloroflexota bacterium | reverse complement strand
GCGTCGTTGGTGGACACGGCCGTCGCCTGCTCTCGGCCCGCCCGGTACTGCTCGGGGACGGTAGCACCATCTTGCGGCGGGCCGGGGGGAGGCGGAAGCCGCCCCGCGGTTGATGTGTCGCGGGCCGGTGCCGGAGCACGGTGGGCCTGCTACCGTGGAAACTCTCCGCGCGCCCGCTCGACAGTGTCGCCGCGGCGGAGTACGAAGCGAGTGCGCGGCACACCCGCAGGGACGCGCAGACGTGAAGGTGATCCCATGCACGAGTCGCTGCAACTCACCGGTGAGCTACGCGCCCTCCGTGACCCGCTGGTCATTGGCGCGTTCTGGGGCTGGAGCGATGGCTCCGGCTCCGCGATGGGGGCGATCCGCTACGTCCGCTCGGAGTGGCGCGGCTCCGAGGTGGCGAACATCGACCCGGACCGCTTCTACGACCTGACGGTCGCCCGCCCGCGGGTGCGCCTGCGCAACGGCGAGCGCTCCATCCGGTGGCCCGGCACCCGCTTCCACGTCGCCTCGCCCACGGGGAGCGAGCGGGACGTGGTCCTGATCGCGGGCCGCGAGCCGAGCCTGGCGTGGAAGGAGTACGCGAACCTGGTCGCGGACTTCATGCAGGCTCACGGCTCGAAGCACTTCGTGGCGCTGGGATCGCGCCCGGCCATGGTGCCGCATACCCGCCCCGCGCCCGTCCTGCTGGGCGACGCGGACGCCTACTTCGAGGAGTTGATCGGACGTCCCTCGGAGCGGTCGCAGTACCAGGGGCCCACGGGCATCCAGACGGTGCTGATGCTGCACCTGCGTTCGCTGGGGATCAGCACGGGCCGCCTGACGGCGCTTGTCCCCGGGTACATCAACACCGGCCCCAACCCGCGCGCCATCGTCGCGCTCGTGCAGCACCTGGATCGGGCGGTCGGGGCGCGCACGCCGATCGAGCCGCTGCTGGGCGAGGTCGCCTCGTTCGACCAGCAGACGTCCACGGCGCTCGCCCAGGTCGCCGACCCCGAGCTGCTGCGCGAGCAGATCCGGGAGATGGAAGAGACCTACGACGCCTCGGAGCCTCACTCGATGCAGTCGGAGCCGGCCCCGCGTGACGCGGAGCTTCCGCCGAGCGAAGAGATCCTCGAGGGCATCGAGAGCTTCCTGCGTCAGCAGCGTGACGAGCCGGGCGAGGGGCAGCGCTAGGCGCGCGTCCCGCGCTCGTGCCTCGGACTGCCGGGGTGCGCTATCGACAGCGTGATACCCGCGTCCCCCCGGTTCGGCGTACGCTGCCGCACGTACGAAGGGGGCGATCCATGCGCGTGCTGGTCAACAACGAGATCTCGATCAACTACGAGCTGACGGGCGATCCGGCCGCGCAGCGCGTGCTGGTGCTCACGCACGGCATGGGCGGGACGCTGCACAACTGGGACGACGACCTGCCGGAGCTGTCGAAGCGCTACGCCGTCCTGACGTGGGACGTGCGTGGGCACGGGGAGTCCGACAAGCCGGACATGCCCTACTCCGCGGAGATGCACGCGAACGACCTGGCCGGCCTGGTGAAGGCGCTGGGCCTCTCGCGCGTGTTCGTGGGCGGCGTGTCCATGGGCGGGGCGATCACGCAGCGCTTCCTCATCGACCACCCCGGGCTGGTGGCGGGCGCGTTCCTGATGTCCACCTCCAGCCAGGTCGCGGAGCGCATGGCGGACGCGTGGGAGCAGCGCGCCGTGCTGGCGGAGACCGGCGGCGTGCAGGCCGTGCTGGACGCCGGCTCGCGGCTGGCGAACGCGCACACCAGCGTCCGCCCGATCCCGGAGGAGAGGGCGCAGCGCGATCGCGAGCGCCAGTTGCAGATCCCCGGCAACATCTACGGCCACATCGTCCGCGCGATGAAGCAGTACGCGTGGACGCCCGAGCTACAGCGGATCGATGTGCCCGTGCTCATCCTGCAGGGGCTGCAGGACACCATGTGCCCGCCGGGCGGGTCCGTGATCATGCACCGCAACATCCCCAACTCGCAGTTGGTCATGCTCGATCAGTGCGGCCACACCATGTACTGGGATCAGCCGGAGGAGTGGCGCCGCCACCTCCTCAACTTCCTGGACGGCGTGGAGGCGTGGGAACAGCTGGGCTAGGCGCTGCTAGCGCGGCCCGCCGTGGCTGTGCGTAGCGGGTGTCCAGCGGTCGTCGTAGCGCGCGCCGGAGCCCAGCGCCTCCGCGCGGCGGTTGATCGCGCGGGCGGACCGTGCGAACTCCTCCGTGGCGAGGCCGCGGATCTCCGCCAACTCCTCGCCAAAGCGCTCCTGCCATGACGGCTCGTAGGTGAGCGACACCACGTAGCCAGCGCGCCGGTACAGCTCCTGCAGCGCGCTGGGCGAGCGCGCCGTGCCAATGTCGCGCCGGATCTCCCGGAACGCGGCGCGCAGCGCGGTCCGGCTGTGCACGTCGCCGTAGATGCTCCGTGACCTGGCCACGCGCCGCCTCCTGCCGATCCTGAGGATCCCACCGTAGACACCGTGCCGACCGGGCCTCGCCACAGGCGCGAGTGGTGTATCGCGTTCGCGTTCGCGTTGCGTTGCGTTGCGCGCCGCGGGCTCCGTGCAGCGCCGGGTGGCGCGGCTTATGCTCGCGCTGCCTCGCGGCCGTCCGCGGGGCGGTGGCGCGGCGGCGACGCGCCCGCATGATGAGGAGACTCGAATGGCCGGACACCCGCTGTCCTTCG
>JAQCJS010000304.1 GCA_027592975.1 Chloroflexota bacterium | reverse complement strand
CCCGCCGCGCCGTACGGCATCCGCACGTTGGTCTTCAGCCAGGTGCGGTTGGCCACCCCCGGCGCGCCGCGGATCCCGGTGACGTTCGCCCGGTTGATCAGCAACGACTGCGGGCGACCGCCGTCCGGTCCCGGATGTCCGAACACGCGCAGCGTCAGGCCCGCCGCCGCCGTCCTCGCATCGCCCAGGTTCACCGCGGGCAGGTTGAAGCGTCCCGCGGAGAGCGAGGAGGATCCGGCGTCGCGCATGACGCGGAGCACGGCGATGCCGTTCGCGGGGTCCGCCGCCACCAGGTCGGCCTCGAACTCCGCCGCCGGCTGGTCGCCGAGCTTGCGGTTCGTGGAGATCAAGATCGTCGCGTATGCGGGGGTGCCGTTGGCGCCGTACGGCTGCACCACGGCGTACGAGGTGAGGATCAGCCGCTGATCCGCGTCCACGATCACGCCGGATCCGCTCCGCGCGACCTCGGGCTGGCCGTCCTTCGTGTTCGCGACCTGCACCTGCACGATCGACTGCACCAGCTGTGCGTCCGGGATCGCCGTCGCGCTGCCGGGATCAGCCGTCACCACCGCCGGAGTCGCGTCAGGGCGGCCGATGATCGCGTTCCCGGGGATGAGCTCGGCCACGCGCTGGCACCCGGTCGCGAGGATCGCGACCAGCAGCACCAGGCTCAGGCTCCACGCGCGGTTCGGTACGCCCATCGAGGGAACCGTACCGGAGCCCTCCCCATCTCGCCAGCACTTCGAGTTCCGAACGGCACAGCTGGCCCGATCACGCGGTAGACTCGGCACGGGCAAGAAGGGGGACACGTGACCTACCAGGAGATCGAGTACGACGTCAGCGACCGGATCGCGACGATCACGCTGAACCGGCCGGAGCGCATGAACGCGTTCAGCGAGCACATGCTCAACGAGTGGGCGGACGCCATCCGGCGTTCCCAGGATGACGACGGCGTCCGCGCGGTCATCGTCACCGGCGCGGGGCGCGCGTTCTGTGCCGGCGCCGACCTGCGCGCCACGGGGAGCGAGGATCGCGTCCTGCTGGCGGATCTGAACCCCGGGCAGCGCCGCAACTCGCTGCGCCTCTCGGTCCACCGTGTCCCGCAGGCGCTGCAGTACCTGGACAAGCCGTACCTCGGCGCGGCGAACGGGGCCGCGGTCGGCGCGGGCATGGACATGTTCTCCATGACCGACATCCGCTTCGCGTCGGACGTGGCGCGCTTCGGCATGTCGTATGTGAACGTGGGCCTGGTGCCCGGCGACGGCGGCGCGTGGCTGCTGCCGCGCCTCGTCGGCCTGCAGAAGGCGCTGGAACTGATGTGGACCGGCGACCTGTTCAACGCCGAGGAGGCGCTGCGCATCGGCTACGTCTCGAAGGTCGTGCCGCACGACAGCCTGATGGAGGAGACCCGCGCCTACGCCTCACGCCTGGCCGACGGCCCGCCGATCGCCATGCAGATGATGAAGCGGCTGGTCTACCGGGCCACGGACCAGAACTTCATGGAGGCGCTGGAGGCGGCACAGGCCGCGTTCACCATCGTCCAGTCGACGGAGGACTACAAGGAAGGTCCGCTGGCCTTCCGCGAGAAGCGCAAGCCAGTCTTCAAGGGCATTTAGAGCCCTCTGAGCCGCTCCATGCGTCGAACGCCCGCACCGATCGCCGGTGCGGGCGTTAGCATTCGCTTCACGACTTCTCAATGCAGGCATCACCATGTTGTCGGAGCATGGTGATGCGGCACTGTACGGTTCCCGCCGCAGAGGAGTGAGCAATGACCCGCAAGCCCTGGATACTGTCGGTGGTCCTCGCGTTCGTCGTCGTGGGCTCCATGAGCCTCGGCGCGGTCGTCGCGACGCGCGCGGGCGGTGGCGCGGGTGGCGGCGGCGCCGTCGCTGCGGACGGTAGCGCGACCACCACCACGCCCGTGTCCGCGCCGTCCGTGGTGCTCGCCAACGGCGGCATCGCCGATGTCGTTGACCGCGCCCGCAAGTCCACCGTGCTGATCGAAGGCGGCAGCGCGGCCGGCTCCGGCGTGGTCGTCGATCTCGAGGGGCGCATCGTCACCAACTACCACGTCGTGGAAGGTCAGCGGACGCTGAAGGTGATCCTGGCGGACGGTACGGCCGCCCGCGCTACCGTGCTCGGTACCGACCCCAGCACCGACCTGGCCGTGCTCCAGTCCGAACTGCCGAAGGACAAGCTCTCGCCCGTGACCATTGGCGACTCCAGCGTGATGCGTCCCGGTGACGCCGTCTTCGCCGTCGGCTCGCCGTTCAACCAGCCGTTCACTGTCACCTCCGGCATCATCAGCGCCACCGGTCGGAGCACGCAGTCCTCGTTCACCGGCCGCTCGATCCGCGACATGCTGCAGACGGACGCGGCCGTGAACCCCGGCAACTCCGGTGGCCCGCTGTTCACGCTGGAGGGCGAGATGGTCGGCATCAACACCTCCATCGAGATCCCCACCGGGCGCTTCTTCGTCGGCCTCGGCTTCGCGATCCCCTCGAACACCGTGCTCCGGCTGCTGCCCGATCTGATCGCTGGCAAGACGGTCGCCCACGCCCAGCTGGGCGTGAGCGTGGTCGCGCTGGACGAGGTGATCGCCAGTGACATGGGCCTGAGCGTGGGGCGCGGGCTCTACGTGACCTCCGTGCAGCCGTCCTCCGCGGCCGCCCGCGCCGGCGTCGTCGCGGCGGAGA
>JAQCJS010000303.1 GCA_027592975.1 Chloroflexota bacterium | reverse complement strand
TGCCCCACAGCGCCCCAGTGGCCAGCGTCATGCCGGTGAACAGCACACCCACCGTCGCCGCCCCGCGGGCGACCGCGTCCCAGCGCATGTCGCGCTTCCAGAGCACCATCAGCGAGGCCACGAAGACCACGCCGAACGCCCCGTAGGCCGCGAGGATCGAGGGGAAGTGGATGTACAGCAACCGCTGCACCTCGCCCTCGATGATCTCGCGCGGGGCGACGACCAGCGCGCCCACGATCATCGCCATCATCGCGGTGCCTACCACCGGCGGGAGCACGATCCACCACCACCCGTAGATGCCGCGCAGCGTCGAGCCGATCATGGTCATCACCGTTCCACCGCCATTGGGAACAACAGCACAGAGAGCATCGCGCTCCACAGGGCGAACACGGTGAGGAGCAGCGTCCACGGCGCCGTCCCCGACTCCAGGTTGAGCGAGGCGCCGGTCGCGCGCACCGCGCCAATGAGCAGCGGGATCAGCAGCGGCAGCGCCATCACCGGCAGCAGCATGGCGCGCCCGCGCATGGAGGCGGACATGGTGGAGAGGAGCGTAGTGAGGGAGACGGCGCCCACCGTCCCAATGAAGACGATCACCAGCAACTCCGGGGAAACGAGGTTCGTATCGAAGAGGATAGTGGCGAGCAACAACTGCGCAAACTCGATCGCGAGCATGGCCACGATGTTTGCGAGCGCCTTGCCGAGGTAGATCATGGTCGGTGAGACTGGCGAGAGCAGCAGCGCGTCGAACGTCCCCTCCTCCGACTCTCGCGCGAACGACTGACCGCCCGCGAAGATCCCGGCGAACAGGAACGTGGTCCAGAGCACCCCCGGCAGCAGCGGCCGGATGTCGCCCGTCGCCAGGTCGAAGGCGAACGAATAGGTGAGCACCGCGATCGTCGCGAAGGTGCCAGCGGAGGCCCACCCGGCGCGGTCGCGCCACGCCAGCCGCAGATCCTTCATCACGACCGCCATCGCCGGGCTCACGCCGTCGCCCCCGCGGCGACGCTGGCGGTGTCTTCCACCACGCGGCCGTGCTGGAGGCGCACGGTGCCCGTCGCCCACGCCTCGATGCGGTCGACGCGGTGAGTCGCGGCGATCACGGTGAGGCCGGGCGCGTGCAGCACCAGCTCGTCCAGCATCTCCACGCCCTCGGGATCCAGGCCCGTCTCGGGCTCGTCGGCCAGCAGCACCGCAGGGCGGTGGAGCAGCGCGCGCGCCAGAGCCAGGCGCTGGTGGTAGCCGCGCGACAGCACCGCCACCGGCTCGTGGCGGCGGCTCCACACCCCAACCGCGCGCAGGAGCTCCTCGATGCGCATGTCCGCGTCAGCGACGCTGTACAGCCGCGCGAAGAAGCCGAGGTTCTCGAGCGGCGTCATCTCCTCGTACAGCATGGGGCGGTGCGCCAGCACGCCGATCGTCCGGCGGAGCGCAGCGGGGCGGTCAGCCAGGGAGTGGCCAGCGACCGTCGCGTCACCCTCGGTCGGGGCGACCAGCGTGGAGAGCATCGCCAGCAGCGTGGTCTTGCCGGCGCCGTTCGCGCCGATGAGCGCGGTGCGCGATCCCGCGGGGAGGGCGATCGAGACGGCACGAACCACGTCCAGGCCGCCGTAGCGCTTCGTCAGTCCGCGCGTCTGGACGACCGCGGCGAAGGGCGATGTGGTCACGCGAGGCGGCCACGAGCGCGCCATGCAAGCGCGGTGCCACCGCCAACGATGGCCAGCGCGAGCAGGCTGGCCATCGCGGCGCCGTTGCGCTGGGTGAGAGGGTTGACCCGGACGGCCGGCCCGGAGAGGCCGATCAGGTTCACCACCACACCGCCGCCCGGACGCACGGGGGCCGTGGCTCGCACGATCTGCAGCACCTCGCCCTCCCCCTGCCCGGAGAGGCGCTCGTCGTCGGCGCGAACGGCGCCGGCCTCCGGCCGGATCGCTCGCACGAAGCCCTCCGGCACGCGCACCGTCAGCCGCTCCGCGGGCACGGGTGCGGTCAGCCGCAGCGCGTACTCATCCGCCTCGCGATCGTAATCAACCACGTAGCGCGTGACGATCGAGGTGAGCCGCCCCGGGCGGATCGGCAGGGTGGTGGTCACCACGCCGCGCTCGAAGGCGAACGTGCCCTCGGTGCTGTCGCCGGTGGCCTCCACCGTGCCGGTCGGGGCCGGCAGCCGCAGCGTGATGCCGGACGCGTCGCCCAGGAACACGCGGTCGCCCGGATTCGCGACCATGTCCTCGCGCAGCAGCCCGATCTTCCCGGCCTCGCGGTCGATCGCCACCACCGTGATCGTGGAGGAGGCGATCGCCAGGTCGGGCGCCTCTCGCGTGGTCGCGTAGACGCGGAAGTCGCGCGTGGCCTCCGGGGTGGTCTCGGCGAGTGTGATCGGGTCGCCGAAGTACTCGACGCCCTCGTAGGTCGCGTGCGGCACCAGGAGCCGTCCGGCGACCAGCGGCACGGTGGCGCTGTAGCGGCTGCCGTTCACCGTGGCGGTCACCGCCTCCACCACGCGCGCGCCCTCCAGGACGATCAGCCGCACCTGCACGGAACCGAGCGCCACCCCCGCGGTGCCCGATGTGATCGCGCCGGAGATCTGTACCGTCGCCGGCTGCGCCTGCGCGCGCGAGGACGGCCACGTCAGCGCCAGCCCGGCCGCCAGCGCCAACGCGACGAGGGCGGCTCGCGAGAGCCCAGCGGCCACCCGG
>JAQCJS010000302.1 GCA_027592975.1 Chloroflexota bacterium | reverse complement strand
ACCCTCAGCCGGTCGAGGCCCACGAAGCGCACGGGGCGCGTCAGCAGCGTCTCCAGCACGATCGCGGTGAGGATGCTGTCGCCCAGGTCGGTGGTGCGCGAGACGACCTCCGGCGGATCGCCGCCCAGCGCCGCCTCGCAGAACGCCGCGAAGCGCTCGTCGAACTGCCAGCCGGAGTGCGGCCAGTTCGCCACCTCGATGCGCGCGGGGGACTCCGGGTGGACGAGCCTCTGCAGGAGCGCCGCGCCTACGAGGTAGCTCGCGCTGCTGGTGTCGCCCTCGATCGCGTACTCCGCGTCCTCCAGGTCGTCCTCGAAGGTCTGCGGGAAGACGTCTATCACCTGCTCGGTCATGTGGACGTACGGCAGCTCGTCCGGGTTCCCGTCCGAGATCGTGACCTCCCACTCGCCGGGCGCCGCGCAGAGCAGCAGCGCGCTCGCGAACTGCGAGGACTCGGCGATGCTCACCTCGCACGCACCGGGGTGCGCGCCGTCGCCGTGCACCGTCACCGGCATCCGGTCGCCGTTCGGCCCTGCCGCGTCCACGCGGTAGCCCAGCTGCCGCAGCGCCGCGAACAGCGCCCCCTGCGGGCGCTCGTGCATCCGAGGCGTGCCGCTCAGCTTGTACGCACCCTGCCCGAGCGCGACCAGCGCCGTCAGGAAGCGCGCCGCCGTGCCCGCGTTGCCGACGTACAGCTCCACCGGCCGCGCCACCGTTCCGCCGGGTGCAAGGTCGCCCCCGCACCCGTCCACGACGAACGTGCGGTTGCCCGGCTCCGCCTCGTCCGGCAGCACCTCCACCTCGCAACCGAGGGTGCGGAGGCAGGCGACCATCACCTCGGTGTCGTCGCTCCAGAGCGCGCCGTGGAGGACGGTCCGCCCCTCCCCCAGCGCCGCGAGGATCAGCGCGCGGTTGGTCTCGCTCTTGCTCCCGGGCACGGTCACCCGTGCCGCGACCGGCGCGGCCAGTGGGACAACCTCGAGGGTCTCGGGGAGTGTCATGGGGTGGAGTTTACGGGTTCGCGGGTGTCGAGCTTGGCGAAGGTGACTTCGTAAGGCATTCCCATGTAGTAGGTGATTTGGCCATCGGCATCGACGGTGCGGACGTCCTCCATGGTCAACGAGAACGTCTCCGTGAGTGTAGGAACGTTGTCCGCAGAAATCTCCACGGTGATTTCGTAGCGGTTTCCACCTGTGCTAAGCCGCGGAAAGAGGGGTTCACCATGCACGTCGAGCGCATACACCGCGGTACCTTCCTCACCGGTCGCAATCAGGAGAGTCGCCTCTCGGTGGAAACTGAAGGTACGCGCCTCGCCCGCCTCCCATCGCAGAAAGACATCCCTGTTCTCGTACATCTCACGAACGAAGTCCGAACGCTCCCCATTGATGGACGCGTGCCAGTACTCGACCACCCGGGCAACCCGCGCGTACGCGTTCACGATCTGGCCGCCGGATGTGTTCCGGACGCGCAGTCGCGCGTGCGCCTTACGTCCGCCGTATCGGTCCCGCTCCACCACACACGCGGTCTCGAGGACCGGCACTAGTTGGCCCTCCGCTTCCCGAACGGCATCGTGGAGCAACCGAACCTGATCATGATTCGCCCGCAGTAGATTCCAGAGAAACTGGATGATCGCGATCAGGAGTGCCAACCTGAGGTCAAAGCCCTGAAGGCTCAGAAGCCGCTCAGCGAGGGGCTGATTGAACAACGCGAGAAGGATCGCCACGACGAAGAGAACGTTCAGGACACGATCCTGACGATCGATGTAGTGAGCGAACGCAGCCTTCAGAACCCGTGTGTAGTAGTCGCGCATGCGTCCCCGCGGCCTTCATTCCAGTCTCTCGCGCATCCTACAGTCACCCCAATCCCCTCGCGCTATACCATGCCCCTCATGCGCGAGATGACGAACGACGAGGCGATCGAGGAGGCGGCGGCGCTGCTGGCGCGGTCGCGGCATGTGGTCGCGCTGGCCGGGGCGGGGATGTCCAAGGAATCCGGCATCCCGACGTATCGAGGCGAGGGCGGGCTGTGGACGCGGCAGGGCGAGCCGCCGCGCAACCTGTACCAGCAGTTCCTGCAGGATCCCGGCGACTGGTGGCTGCGCCGGATGCAGGCGCCGCCGGACGAGATGGCCGTGGCGCTGGAGAACGCGCGCCCCAACCCGGGCCACCTCGCGCTGGTCGAGCTGGAGGAGATCGGGGTGCTGAAGCACCTCATCTCGCAGAACGTCGACAACCTGCACCGCCGGGCCGGGCAGCGATCGCTGACGGAGATCCACGGCAACCGCCAGTGGCTGCGCTGCCTGATGTGCGGCGGGCGCTGGCCGCGCGTGGAGTTCCCCGTGGACGAGGCGGCGCTGCCGCCCCGCTGCCCCTCGGACGGCTGTCAGGGCATCGTGAAGTCGGACACGGTGATGTTCGGCGAGCCGATCCCGGCGGACGCGCTGCGGCGCTGCGGGCGGGAGACGTGGGAGACGGACTGCTTCGTCGCCGTGGGCACCTCCGCCGTGGTCTACCCCGCCGCGCAGTACCCCGCGGACGCCGTGAACCGCGGCGTCCCGCTGATCGAGGTGAACCCGGAGCAGACGCCGCTCACCGGCCTCGCCACCATCATCGTGCGGCTGCCCTCGGGCGAGGCGCTGCCGCGCATCGTGCGCGCCGTCCGCCGCCACCTCGATCTCCCGGCGGGGGATCTCCCGGCGGGGGATCTCCCGGC
>JAQCJS010000301.1 GCA_027592975.1 Chloroflexota bacterium | reverse complement strand
ATATGCGGGGCCTCGGTCGTTGTCTGGCGGTGTCACGTCAGGAGGGAGTGCGTCCTCCGGCGCGGGGGGTGGCGGGCTAGGTCAGGCGACGCCGCGCGAGCCAGAAGACGCCGTAGGCCACCAGCGCCGCGAACGAGGCGAGGACGAACAGCTCGAAGTACTCGGAGTACTCCAGCACCAGCTCCCAGCGCTCCCCCAGCAGGTAGCCCGCGGTCACAAAGATCGTGTTCCACACCAGGCTGCCAATGGTCGTGTAGACGGTGAACGAGATGAAGTTCATCTTCGACAGCCCGGCCGGGATGGAGATCAACGAGCGGACGAGCGGGACGCACCGGCAGAGCAGCACGGCGAGCGTGGACCAGCGTGCGAACCAGCGTTCCGCCGTGTCCAGGTCGCCTTCCGTGATGCGGATCCAGCGTTCGTAGCGGCGTACGAGCGCCTTGAGCGGCTCTGGCCCGAACACGTACGCCGCGCCGTACAGGATCCACGCCCCCAGCAGCGAACCGACCGTCGCCGCCACGATCATGCCGATGAGCGTCGCGTCGCCGCGGCTCGCCACGAACCCGGCCAGCGCAAGGATCAACTCGGAGGGGATTGGGGGGAACACGTTCTCGAGCGTCACCAGCAGCGCGACGCCCACGTACCCCAGGGAATCGACGACCTGGATCACCCAGTCGGTCAGTTGGCCCAGCACGGCAACCTCGTTTCAGCCGCGGATCGCCGCGCGCACCGGGGTAGGTTAGGGGAGCGTGGCCGGGTCTCGCTACCTCGGGGCCGGCGCGGCCGGCTGCGCGCGGTTCGGACGCCTCCGCTACCGGGCGAGTTGCCACTCCCGGACCGCCTCGACCGGGTACAGCAGCATCAGGATGTTGAGCAGCAGGCTGTCCCGGATCGTCAGCACCAGGGCCACCTCCATGACCGCGATCAGGCCGACCGACGCCCGCCACGGCAGCCGCGAGGCGATCACGAACCCCACGATGCAGAACAGCACGTCGAACGTGGAGTTCACAATGCTGTCGCCGAAGTAGTCCAGCGAGATCGTCGCCTCGCGGTAGCGGTTGATCACCGCGTCCGTGTTCTCCGCGATCTCCCACGCGACCTCGATCACCGTCGCGATCACGAGGCGCCACGAGAGGGCGAGCCAGCCCGCCGCGGGGAGCAGCACGAGGAAGAAGATCAGCCCGTGGGTGACGTGCGTGAACGTGTACGGGTCGGCGATCTGCTGCGAGTTCTGGTTGCTCCAGATGTCGCCGGACCAGAGCGCCAGGTGGCCGCAGCGGCAGAACGCCGGCTGCCCCATGAACCACAGCGCGACGGCCCCCACCACGACGAGGACGAGCGCCAGCGCGATGCCGGTGCGCGGGGACATGCCCTGGGGAGACAGGTCAATCACGGGCGCCTCGCCGTCGCCGGGGGGCCTCGCTACTCCGCCGCCAGCCGGACAACGCCGCCCGCGCGCAGCTCCTTGATCTCGGCGTCGTTGTAGCCCGCATCCAGCAGCACGTCGCGCGTCTCCTGGCCCCACACCGGCGCGAAGTTCCGGAACGTCGCCGGTGTCCGCGAGAACTTCACCGGCGACCCGATCTGCCGGATCGCCCCCTCCGTCGGGTGGTCGAGGTCCCACGCCATTCCGATCGCCTGGATCTGCGGGTCGTTGAACGCCTCGTCCATGCTCATGTGGATCGGCGCGACGCAGGTGTCCACGGCGAGAAGGATCGACATCCACTCGTCGCGGGGTCTCGTGAGGAACAGCGCGCGCACCTCGTCGCACATCGCCGTCCACTCGTCGCCCTGCACGTCGCGCTTGTCGGCGTACTGCGGGCGGCCGATGGCGTTCATGAAGTTCGACCAGAAGATCTGGTCGGCGTTGCCGGTGCTGATGTACTGGTTGTCCTGGCACTTGAGGATGCTGATCCCCGGCCCGGTGCGTCGCAGCGCGTACCTCGGCGTCTTCAGCTGCGTGGAGGCAGTCAGCCCGTACGCCATCACCGCGCCCGCCATGGGCACGTCGATGTACTGCCCCTCGCCGCTCACCTCGCGCTCCAGCAGCGCCGCGAGGATCGAGTTCGCCGCCCATAGCCCGCTGCTGATGTCCGCGAGCGCCACGCCCGTGGAGCGCGGCTCGCTGTCGCCGTTGCGGCCGCCCATCAGCCCGGTGATCGCGACGAACTGGCCGTCGTGTCCGGGGCGCTTCACGTACGGGCCCTCCTGGCCGTAGCCGGAGATGGAGCAGCAGATGATGCGCGGGTTGATCGCGCGCAGCGTCTCGTAGTCCACGCCCATCCACTTCGCCACGCCCGGTCGGTAGCCCTCCAGCACCACGTCGGCATCCTTCACCAGCCGGTAGAACACCTCCTGCGAGGCGGGCCGCAGCTTCGGGTCGAGGAGGTTGAGCGAGATGCTGCGCTTGTTGCGCGCGAGCGAGTTGTGCGCCGCGTAGCGCGCGTCCTCCTCCGGCGTCGGGTCGGGCGGGGTGATCGAGTCGCGCCCCATGCCGTAGCGAGGCAGCGTCTCCTCCACCTTCAGGACATCCATCCCCCAGTCCGCCAGGATGTGCGACGTGAACGGCCCCGGCAGGAACCTCGACAGGTCGAGCATGCGGTAGCGTTCGAGCATGTTGGGGCGTCCTCCTGCGGTCATGTGGCGTCAGCGCGCGCAGCGTACTCCACGTGTCGAGGCCGGACGAACGCAGGGGCGTATGGCTCCCGCCCCTACCACGC